>CAZCEM010000498.1:0-2350 GCA_964497555.1 uncultured bacterium | reverse complement strand
TAAGACGCATCATTCCAGCGGAAGCTGGAATCCATCTTTCAAACTTTCAAACTTTTAAACTTTTGAACTTCTTAAGGCGCATCATTACGGCGAAAGCTGGAATCCATCTTTCAAACTTTCAAACTTTTAAACTTTTGAACTTCTTAAGGCGCATCATTCCAGCGGAAGCTGGAATCCATAAGTGCCTTAAGACTGGATTCCCGCCCTCGCGGGAATGACAGCGAATGACCATATGAATTTGCACCCAGTAATACTCTTTGATATTTAAATCATGTTGAAGCTTGAACTCAGACGGAGAGTTCGCGCTTCAGGGTGTTCTAAAAAGCGAGCTTCTCAATTAGAGGCTGCCCGTCAGAGGGGACTGCCGGGGCGCCACTCGTCCGATAGCACATGTAGCCCGTGCATAACGCCAGCGTGTGAAGAAAACGAAGGGGATGAAAGGCGATTTTTATCTGACGACGCTTTAACATTTCCCAGTCGAGGAGCAAACTGGAGGGAGCCAGCGTTAGTTTTAAAATAACATAACCAATTCCGCGAGGCCGAGTCTCCTGCCGCCAGTTCTGCCCTCGGAACAACCTCGCCGCCTGAGCTTCACCGCGTGCGTACCAGAACGCCCGCCGCCACAACGCAGTGATATTCCCCGGCAGTGGATGAAACACCCCCGCTCCCGCCGCCAGCACAGTCTTGCCTCCCCCGCGTCGGATCCTGTCTCGCAGGTCAGGATCCTCAGCGGCTGTCAAACGCTCATCAAATCCTTCCAGAGCTAAAAAATCACCACGACGCATCGCGCAGCACAACGTGGTCACCAGAAGCGCCTCGCGTGTGGCGCTCTGAACGACGGTCTCGCTTTGGCCGATCTGCGCGGCATAGCAGCGCTGGAAGCGGGATGAATCCGGTGGAAGCAGCATGGCTGCGCCGCTGAGTCGAATGCTGCCGTCACTGTTTAGCGCTTCGACGACGTTCTCGAGCACCCGCCGGCCGCTGGGTATGCCGTCATCGTCGGCGAAAACCAACACATCCGCGTCGGAAGCCGCGGCGCCAATGTTCCGGCTGCAGGCGGGACATCGACCGCCCCGGACGACGACCATTTCATCCGGCAGGAGAGTCTGCTCCCGCCAGTGGCTGACCAGAACCGAAGAATCAACGCCTTCCGAACCGCCGCGGGTGGGTATTATGAGGGCTATTTTTTTCAAACTGCCTTTGGCTTTCTTGGGTTTGATGGACCTGCGGAGCGGCATTCAGGGCTTGGACAGCCGCTTTTTCAGCCTGCGTTGCGGCGGCTTTCAAGAATTCTGCCTCCGCCGCAGCAACATCACCGTCCGGCTGATGTCGTCAATGGTAAAGTAGCGCAGGACAAATATCACGCCGAAAAAGAACAAAGTGATAAACACCAGCCCCGGCAGGAAGTCGAAGTGCAGCCAGCGCGCGAGAATTTTGGCTGCCAGAATCCCCAGCACCGGCAGCGGCAGGCTTACTATCCACAACAGCGCCAGCCGCCGCAGGTTTTTAAAGAACCAAGCAAACAACAGCATCGAGGCGTTGGCAGCCACCGCGCTCCAAGCCGCCGCGTTGATACCCCCGATGGGAATCAAGGCAAAGTTTAAACCCACGCTGAGCAGCGCCTGTAAGCCATATATCACCACCAGTCTGCGCTGTAAGCCCATGGCGATGATGACAAAATTCATCACCAATCCCCCGAACCAGAACAATTGGCTCCACACCAGCAGCGTCAAAGGCCATGCCGAAGCGCGGAACGCTTCGCCTGACAAGGTCTCGACGATGAGCGAGTTGTACTGCCAGCATATTACAATCACTGGCGCTATCAACACCGCCATTATCTTAAAACTCAACGCCGCCAAGTCTTCGAAATCGGCTCGATTATTTCGATAGACGCCCGCGTAGATTGGAAACACCGCTGTCGTGAACACCATTGGCACGATGCCCAGCGCGTCGGACAATCGGAGCGGCAGGGCGAACAATCCCACCTGCTGGTTGCTTAGATAATATTGTACAATCAACAGATTGACCTTGGTGTAGAGCATTCCCAATCCGCCGGCGACCGCCATCGGCGTCACCTCGCGGATAAGGTAACGGATGGTCTGAGGATCCCAGCGAGGCATGAGTCCGTAGCCGAGGCGCCGGTTGAGCCAGGCCTGTGCGCCGCAGCCCAGAACCTCGCTGCCGACCTGCAGGATAATTACCACTGAGACGCTCAGTTTAATGACTTCGGGATTTAAATCTGAAAGGGAAGGGAAGCCTCCAAAGACAACCACCAGAACAGTCACCACGCCCAATACTAAGATAATCCGGCTCAGAAGATTGACAAACGAGGCCGAAGCCATTCGGAAAT
>CAZCEM010000497.1:0-2355 GCA_964497555.1 uncultured bacterium | reverse complement strand
GTGAGGTTCCTTCTTTTCAGCTTGCTGACCGTCGTCATCGCTCTGGGTCTATTCGGTTGCCCTGACGTTGGCTCAGTTGATACTTTTATCCGCGTCAACCAGGTCGGATTCGAAATCGACGACCCCAAGACCGCCGTCGTCATATCCCCGGATCCGCTCTCAAAGAGCAGTTTCATGTTGATGGACAGCTCCGGTGCCAGCGTATTCTCGTCCGAGCTGAAGCGCATGCCCGTCGGGATTGAGGGCTTTCCCTTCGTATATTCCGCTGATTTCTCCAGTTTTACCGCTGAGGGCCGCTATTCTATCGTGGTCGGTTCGGAGAGTTCGCCGCCTTTCGTCATCGGACAGGGGGTATATCGAGAAACGGTTCGCATGCTGCTGGAATTCTTCCGAATCCAGCGATGCGGACTGAACAATCCGCTCAATCATGGTCCCTGCCACCTCGCCGACGCTGCTCATCTGGTGTCGGAACAACTCCCCGACCAGCAGCTCGATATGACGGGAGGCTGGCATGACGCGGCGGACTACACCAAGTTTCTCAGCACCACAGCCTATGCAGCCTATCTGCTGCTGCTTTCTCACGAGCTGCGCCCATCAGCGTTTGAGGACGGCGACAGCAGCGGCGCGTCCGATGTGCTTGAGGAAGCCCGCATCGGTCTGGACTGGTGCCTGAAGGCGCATTTCAGAGCCGACCGGCTGGTCATCCAAGTTCAGAATCAGCAGGATCATGGGGTGGGATTGCGGCTGCCGGAGAATGATCCGCTGGCTTCGGAGCGTCC
The DNA here is from genome assembly GCA_964497555.1 of uncultured bacterium. Classification (GTDB taxonomy): domain Bacteria; phylum Electryoneota; class AABM5-125-24; order Hatepunaeales; family Hatepunaeaceae; genus CAZCEM01. Next base: position 1,576 of record CAZCEM010000497.1, on the reverse strand, counting down.
AGCTTACGATATGCCTTCCCGGGCTCACTGCGGGATAACCGCCGCGGCTTTGGCGCTGGGCTGTTCGGTGTTTAAAAAGACCGGGGATTTCGATTACGGCGACCGCTGCCTCCAGCATGCGATTGAACTCTTTAATCTTGCGTCCGGTGAGCTGCCGGAAATTACTTCCGGACCCGATTCCGTGTATGTTGACCGCTCAGCCTGGGATAATTTGGCGCTGGCGGGCGCGGAACTTTACCGCGCCACCGGCGACAGCCTTTGGCTGGAAGCCGCACGACGCGAATTAGGCGGGCGCAGCGTGGTTCATTGGGTTTCTTGGGGGGATGTAGGAGGATTGGCGCGGGCGCGGCTGGCGCCTTATGAGCCTGTCTGTCGGGACAGTTTGACAGCGGCGCTGTCATTCTTCAAGCAGAAGGCTGACAGCGAAGCGTTTGGCTATCCTCTCGACAATTATCCTTGGGGGTCAGCCGGACTGCAGGCGGGGATTGCCATGCTCGCCGTGCTGCATCATAATCTGACCGGCAGCGGCGAGTTTCTGTCGCTGGCGTACCGGCAGCGTGATTTCATACTGGGCAGAAATCGGCTGGGGGTGTCGTTTATAGCCGGGCTGGGGAGCGCCTACCCGCGCCGTTTGCATCATCAGGTCAGTTATTTGAAAGGCATTCCTTTGCGCGGGGCGCTAGTGGGGGGGTATATCGACGCGTCGGCGTTTAAGAGTTCCGGCATTGTTCTGCAGGAAGCGGACCGGCTGGCGTCTTTGCAGGCTGATTCCTGCGTTTATCATGATGATTTCAACGATTATCTCTGCAACGAACCTTCCATCAGCAACAACGCCCAGGCATTGTTGTTGTTCGCTTGGTTTTGTTCTTCTCCGGCAAATTGAAATACGTCCGGTTTCTGTGGCAAAAGGCTGTCGCGCTGTAGGTGCGGCATGTCCAGCTTGAGGGACATGGGTAGTACGGGCGTCCTGCCCGACTGCAGGGGGGGGTGGACGGGGTGAACGGAGCTGCTTTCATCCTTTGTTATGCTGCGTGCGGCATGGAGGTTCCTTTGAAAATAGAATCAGCCATCTAAGAAGATCTGGACGAAATGGACGGTATGGACGAGATGGACCGCGGCTATTTTTATTGTTTGTTGCGCCGCGCGCGGCAGGGCGTTTTCCCAGAAAATAGCCCCAACCTCTTGGAGGGCGGGCGGCCGCAGTTCACAATCCCCAGCCAAAAAAGTCCTTCCTCTCTTGAAAGTGAAAACATTAACCGTTTAATACTGCAAAATTTCGACGATTTGGACTTATTTAAACCTTAAATACCTTCACTGCTTGCGGAGGGGGGATTTCATTTTTATATTGCTGTAAAAAATACAGGGTTTCTAACTTTGAAATGAAGAGGTCAGGTTCAAATGAGCAATATACGGGTACTTATCGTTGATGATGAGGTGGACCTCTGCGAGGTCCTCGTTCAGTTTATTAAACGGTTGGGCTATACCGCTAAATTCGCCACCGACGGCCCCTCAGCTATGGTGCTGCTGCGGAATTTCCAGCCGCACTTCATCTTTCTTGATGTGATGATGCCCGATA
>CAZCEM010000496.1:0-2355 GCA_964497555.1 uncultured bacterium | reverse complement strand
TCTTTTGAAGGGGGGTATATCAAGTCCAGCATTTGACTTACCCCCCTTCTTTTGAAGGGGGGCAGGGGGGTTGCTATAAAGGTAATTAACTTACTGAATGCCAATTGGTATAAACAGCCTCTCTCCTCACCTGCCACAGCAGCGTCAGATGCGCTCCGAAGACCGTCATCAGCAGTTGCAGGAAGGGCGAGATGAATATCATCAAGACCAGCCAGCCGATGAAACTGGCTTTTGGCTCATACAGGAGCAGAGGCATGCCAAAGTTCGCCAGCTCAGCGCTCGGATCGAAAAGCAGCGAGACGCTCCAGCCCCAGATTGCGAACATTATTAGGAACGTGAAGCCGGAGGTGAAGCTTGCCCATTTTAAGATATCGCGGAGCGTTCTTTCGACCTCTTGGTGCTCAGTTGACACCTTTCGAGCGATAAACCACCCCACTGGCAGCCCAAACAGGAGGCAGAAAATCGGCATACCCATGCCAAGCCCTATGCAGAGAAGATCGAGCAAAGCATACAGCAGGACCGCCCATTGGGATTTTATCGCAAGTAGTTTGACCATTCAGTATCGATTGAGTAGCTTCAACACCAAGGACAACAAGTTCACCAAGAAAACTGGAATTAGGCCTTATGTTCTTTGCTCTTAGTTCTTGGCTCTTTGTTCTTGGTTCTTAGCACTTGACACTTAGCACTTGGTGCTGTTACAGATACCCTTCCCGCTTCATGCTCACAAACCGCTCTCCGGCGATGATCAGATGATCCAGCAGTTCGATGCCCAGAATCGCTCCGGCTTGCGCCAGTTGCTGCGTGAGGGCGATGTCCTGCGGCGAGGGCTTAGGGTCGCCGGAGGGGTGATTGTGCGCCAGAATCACCGACCCGGCGGCGCATTCCAGCGCCGGCGCGAACACGTCCCGCGGCTGCACCACGGCGCTGGTCAACGTGCCGATGGATATGACCTCGTCGCGCACCAGCCGGTTCTGGATGTTCAGATATAAGCCCCGCAGGTGTTCCTTCTTCAACTGCCCTAAGTCTTGCAGCAGCCCGAAAGCCTCCTCCGCCGAACGGATGCGCGGCGGTTCTCCCGCGCTGGGCAGCGTGCATCTCCGTCCCAGCGCGAACAGCGCCACGATTCGACAGGCATCCTCCAGCGGCAGCGACAATTCCTCCGCCAGCCGGCCCGGATTGGTCTCCGCGGCAATCGCTCCCGCTCCGTACTCGTCAAAGAGCCTCCGCGCCAACGCCAGCCCCGCCGCTTCACTGCCCCCCGCCCAGGCGATGGCGAACAGTTCCCGGTCGCGCAGCTTGCCCATGCCTTCGACTTGCAGCTTGCGTATTAAGCGAGGCGCATCTACTGTTGCTGCAGGTTCGGGCGTTGCGGTCTTAGATTCGGATGGCGTCGGCAATGGAGTGATTAAAGCCAGTGTCTCCGGCATTTCCGGCTGAACTGCCGGCTCGACTCCTGCTGGAATCGACGCCCGTGTGGTGAAGACCGTGCTTTCCCGCGCCACCTTGACGGCTGACAACAGGAAGAACGGCGGCGTTGCGCAACCCGGCGAAGTCATAGCACGTTCTAAGCTGTCGGGCAGACCATGTTTATCGGCGGGCAAGGCTTCGCGCGCGGCAGAGATTGCTTCCCGCTCACTTTCCCATTCCTCCGGATCCGCCAGCAGGCCCGGCTCGGTGAACACCCGCAGCCGGATGCTGCTGAAGCCGCCGCTGCGGACGATTTCGCGCCAGCGGTCCGAGCTGACCGGCGGATGTATAGACCAGCCCGCTTCAGCGGCTAATGTCAGCGTCTGTGTTTGCATCGCGCGGGTGGCGGACTGAGCTTCGTTCATCGGTCGGTCGGCCGATTCGACAAGTAGAAGGCAGCCGCTGGGCTTGAGGCTTTGCCACAGTCGGTCAGCCAGCGTTTCGGCTTCGCCCAGATACTGCGCTGACCACAGCGATAGTATCATGTCGAAGGGCTCAACCGCGGGAGTCAGCTCGCCGGGTTTGACCAGCAGTGTTTCGACCTTCCCGGGAATCAGCGGCGCCAGCCGCTTCAGCCGACCCTTGTCCCAGTGCGTCAGCGTCAACCGCCGGAAATGCCGCGAGACGAAACGCGCCAGCCCTGGCGAAGCCGCGCCGATCAGCAAAGCTGAATCAGCGGGTTCAAGCTCTAGAAAGGCATAGCGCTCGTCGGAGAGATTATTGTCTATGGGGGAGGTTTTTGACAATTAAATCGCTTTTGCATACGACCGAAGACGCATCATTCCAGCGAAAGCCGGAATCCATACTACAGACGCATCATTCCAGCGAAAGCTGGAATCCATACTACAGACGCATCATTCCAGCGAAAGCTGGAATCCATACTACAGA
>CAZCEM010000495.1:0-2359 GCA_964497555.1 uncultured bacterium | reverse complement strand
TTCCCACCAACCAGCAACCACCAACCAGCAACCATCAACCAGCAACCAGCTACCAACCTACAGCCCGTCAGAACTCAAACTCAAACGCTGTAATCTGCGTCGAGCCGGGTGAATTGGCGTCAAATAAGAAGGCGTAACTCAACGTCATGCGCACCCGCTGCACCTTCCAGCTCAAGCCCAGCCCGAAGGTTGGTTCAGCGTTGTTAATCCCGGCGCGAAAGGCTGCCCACATGTCCTCCGCGAAAGGCTGCAGAAACTGCCCGCCCACGTGGGGTTGAAGTCCGTTCTTGTCATCTGCGATCACCGTTGGAAAGAGCGTGACATCCCCGACCAATGTCAAATGCTCAATTCCCTCCCAGGCCGCGCCAACCCGAATCTGCGTGGGCAGCTTGTCCTCTTTAGCACCAGCGTCGTCGCCCCACACGTCGGAGGTTTCGAAGGTGTTGCGACCGTCAAAGTCCTTGATGTGCAGCCCGATTGAGAAGTCCTTTGACGGCTGCACCCGGACGCCTAAATCGACGCTAAGCCCGAAACTGTTGAGGTTTTTGTGGTTCTCCTTCACGTCCGGCACGGTGCTGATGAGCCACTTGATGGTGATGCCCAGCCCCACCGCCGGATGAGGACGCAGTGAGAACGAGCCGTATATCAGATTGTCCGCCCAAGAAAATGTATCATACCTCCGGCCGTTGGAATCGTAAGCCTCCACATTGTCAGTGCCGGCGCGCATCAAGCCGACGCCTAAGCCCGCGTTAGGCTCGATGGGGAAGGCACCGCCGACGCACATTATGCTGCGATCCAGCGACATGGCGCGGTATCCCAGCGCGGCCGTTCGGCTCTGCTGGAAGGAGATTGCCGCGGGATTGTAGTACCAATTCTGCCCGAATTCGACTAGAGCCACGCCCGCGTCACCCAGAGCGATCCGGTCGGCGGAGACCCCGCCCATCCGCAGCATCCAGCCGGTCTGCCCGCCCAGTTGCTTGGCGGAGACAGCAGCCGCGCCAACTAACAACATTGTCACGACGAGAGTCCGGATAGTCTTCTTTGATGTTAAATTCCGCATTTATTTCCCCTCAGTCCAGAACCATTACTTTACCCCACAAGGTGCGGCCATTCACCTTGATCTGGTAGAAATACACACCATTGGCGACGAAATCGCCGTCGGCATCCCGGCCGTCCCAATGGGGGGCGCCGTACCCGGCCATGTCGTCAACTCCGCCTCCCGGCAGGTATATCGAGCCGCGCTCCAGCACCGGCTCCATGGCGAAGCTGAATATCCTCAAGCTGGCGTAGGAAGGCTGGCTGACGTTGACTTGGAAACGAGTGATCTGGTCGCGCTTAGGAGAAAAGGGACTGGGATAGGCGTAAGTCTCCGGATACCTATTCTGTCCTGGAGTCTGGTGAGCCCGGTGGATCCGCCAGGTGAACGCCCCGGCGGTCTGGTCAAACCAGCCGACCGCCAAACCGGCGTCGGTGCCGACCCAGATGGTGTCGCCTACTCCTGCTGCGGAGTAGAAATTCACGTCGGACAGGGTTTCTCCAATGGTTGGATCGAATAAAGTGGTAATGGGATCGCCCCAAGAATTGCCGTTGTCGTTGCTGATCCATAAACACCCGTCGGCGGCGGCATAGACATGGCTGCCGCTGAAGCCGAAGTTATGCACTCTGAGGGGTCCATAGACATCGACAAGATATTCTTCTGACGGTTGGAGAATCGTCGAATCCGACAGCGCCACCCGCCAGGAACCGCCGTTGTCCTCGGTGACGCAGACGCCGTAATATTCATGTGCGCCTTCGGCCTTCCACGTCGCCGCCCATACATTGGATATCCCATTGGTCGGCTGCACGCCCATCGCGGTGATGAAATCGCCGGTGATGGGCGACATGGTGGTCGAAAACTGGAAGTGCTCCCAGTCCTGACCTTCGTTGGAAGTCCGATGGATTCCTTTGGCGGTGCCAATCCACAGGGAATTGTTGGCATAGATCACGCTGAAACCGCGATGCGCCAGGTTGTTCACCGGATAAAAGGCAGCGCCGTCGGGAGTCGATAATTCCCAAGTGTAACGCTCGACGTTCAGACTGTCGAAGCGCATCCGCCGGATGCCGCCGCCCCAGCTCACAATCCATACAGCCTCCCGCGTAAGGGCGATGTCGTAGGTGACATTCTGAATATTGGTGGTAGTGGGGTGATATTCGGTGACGTCTCGGGGATCGACGGGCTGCGACAGCCAGGTCCACGATTGCCCCTGGTCTTTTGAGAATCCCACGCCGCCGCCGGCGGGATAGTATTCGCCGCTGACCTTCTCGGTGTAAGCGGTGGCGGCCCAGAGCATCGTGTCGTTAACCATCCGCGCCGAAACAC
>CAZCEM010000494.1:0-2362 GCA_964497555.1 uncultured bacterium | reverse complement strand
GGTATGCACGAGGTCGCATTCGTCTTCAAATTGCGGCAGCGACAGCAGCGATTCGGAGTCAATAGGCCGTCCGGTCATCACCCGCGCCACGTCCAGCAGAAAGCGCGAGGGCAGACCGGACGACGATTGGTTTGGATCTTGAACGGGGTAGCTGAGAAACAGCCGTTGCCGAGCTGAATCCACCGCCAACGCGAACAGCATCCGGTCTTCCACTCGGCGCCGGCTTTTAAGCGGCAGGGCGAAAGGATTGTCGGTCGCCGACAGTTCGCGCAAACGGAGACGCTCCTCGTCCGATAGGAGCGGATCTTCGCGGGGAGCTTGAGGCACTGCGCCCAGACACAATCCCGGCATGAAAAGCGCGTCAAACGCCGCGCCGCGCCCACTCATCCGGTCAAGCAACGCCACGCCCTGCCCGAAGGTACCTCGCTGAATCCGGACCGACGCCAAAGCTGACGTTAGAATATCCGGGAAAGCCCGGCGTGAAACGATTCCGACGCCTTCGTCCATTCTTTCCATATCAGCGAGGACGACCAGCAGGGAATCGCGGTTTCGACTGGGGGGGATGTACATTTCCGACAAGGTTCGCGCACGGGCGGCAAACCGGCGGACCGACGCTTCATCCGGGATGGACGCAAAAACCTCGAACAGCCCCTCCACCCACATCTGCAAGCCTGCTGTCTCCTCCCGCGTCGGCGCAGACCTGCCGTTATCACGGTCGCTGTCCGCCCGCCGGGCATATCCATCCAAGGCGCGCCGCCAGCCCTCGCGGTCGGCTTCAATCACGCCCGCCTCGATGGATATGCGCTCCCAAGCGGCTTCATCGGGTAAATTGCCGCCGAAGAAGACCTCCGATCCCGCCAGAAAATCGAACAACTCACGCCGTTTAAGCCGTCCGCCCGCCAACGACCACAACGAGGCGAGCGTTCTTCCCTCTGGCGACTCAGCCAGGTTCGAACCGATTGCGTCCCAGACGGGCAGACCCGCGTCGTTAAAAGCCCGCAGCAACGGCTCGCGGTATCGAGCCGGATTCCACAGCAGCACGCCAATGCGCTCAAGCGGCATATCTTCGCACAGCGCCAGTTCATTGATGCGCTCGACTATCGCAGCCGCCTCCGCTGCAGGATCCACCGCCCTGATGATATGAATCCGTCGTTCGAGCGGTATTAAGGCGCTGCTGGATTCCTGCGCATCATAACGGAACAGCCGTCCGCCGAAGCCTTGGCCGCCGCCGCCGGGCTTCAGTTCGATGAACTCCGCGTCCAGTAGCGCCTGCCATGCTTCAGCCGCTGCCTTGGCATAAGAGTATGCCGAGCCGAAGTCCCCCTCGCGCTGCCAGGGCAGATATACGTCAAGATCGACGTCTTCGGACAGCCGCCGCAGAAGCTGGAACTGGCGGCCGGTGAAATCATAGAATCCATAGACCGTCAATTGTCGAGTATCGAAGGCACCGTGAAAATCAACTCCGGGATGCGGCAGTTTCTCCGGTTCGCCGCGGGGCTCACGGAAGCGGTTTAGGACGCTTCGATATCGACGATAGTACTCCCGCAGCGCGGCGGTTCGTCCTTCGCGTCCGGTGAAGGGCAGTTGCGACAGCAGATGGTCGAAGTCCAGCGTCGAGTCATCAACGTCGCGGAAGGAAGCGGACAAGGCTCGTCGGAAGCCGGGCTTGTCTGCCACCGACGCGAAGTGATTCGGAGCGGTGGGCTTGCTCACCGCCGCGGCAGCGGCAGCCAGCCCCAGCCCGGCGGGAGCTGGCGGACGCGTATCGGCAAGATTGGCGGATGGCGTCAGGGCGCGGGAAAGTTCGGCGAAGGTGATAAAGCGGATGTTAAGGAGAGCGCCGCGAAGTTCCAGCATTCGGCGAGCCAGATAATGACCTAACAGCCGCGAGCCGATGAGGACGACCAGCGGGCATAAGGCATCGGCATGGCGTCGGATATCTATCTGACGCGCGAGTTCATCTTCCAGCTCGGAGTGCATCAGCCCTGCGAAGATGCGCAGATGCGGCGCTGGTGACGGGAGCATTACGGTTGACATAGGCTGAGAGCAGCTTGATCCTAGGATGTCGTCAATGATGACGTTGAATATAAGATAAGGCTGCGGCGGGAAAAATCCTCATCGAGCGCCCGACAACCGTAAATATATCGAAAGGAAAAACCAGCGCGGTAATCTTCATCCGGTGATCGTTACTGGGAGTAAAATCAATCGGTCAAGCTTTGTCATTATCAATATTAAGGGGTGTGTTTAATTCTGAACATATTGCTTAACGGCACGGGCGCATCATGCCAGCGAAAGCCGGCATCCATCAGCTACATTCTGGATTCCCGCTTTCGCGGGAATTGTCATGGTGGCTTCCCCACCA
>CAZCEM010000493.1:0-2368 GCA_964497555.1 uncultured bacterium | reverse complement strand
CATCCAACCAACCTGGGGGATGGCCGCACCTTTGACGCGAGAACCTGGGATACGACCATTGCACCCCAGAACGCTGAAATACGGGTGGACGGATTTCCGGATCCGAGATGGCATTGGCCTAATCCCTGGATTGAATCGGACTCCAATACGGTTGAAGGCGTGATTCCGGGGCTCGTGCTTAATCTTAAAAAGACCACTGCGGAAGATGAGCCGGTGTTGATTTCTGTGGGAACCGACACCGCGGCGGTGGAGGAAAAGGTTGACGCCCTCATCTCGGCCTATAATGCGTTAATTTACCAGCTCGATTCAGTTTCAAGATATGATGCGGAGAATGAAACGGCAGGACCGCTTTTCGGTGATTCGCTGGTGCGCTCGATTAAAAACCAGATGATGATGCTTGTCGGAAGCAACATCCCCGGCACCAAGGAAGGCGATGTTTATCGGACCTTGGGCCAGGTGGGGATTCGTCTGACCTCCGGCGGTCTTCTCAGTCTAAATACGAGCAAATTTGCGGAAGCCTTGAAAACCGACCCCACCGCGGTAAGCCGGTTGTTTGTGTTTGACGTTTCTTCGACGAGCAGCCATGTTACCGACGTGAGCCACACGGAAGCCACCCGGGGCGGACGGTATAATTTTACGCTGTCCTACAATGAAGACGGTTCGCTCAATCCTGAGGGAACCAATGTCATCGATGGGCAGGACGTCACGATTCACGGCGTCAGGCTGTTTAGCGGCGCGGAAGGTTCCAACGTCGAAGGACTGCTGATGAAGCTGTCCAATCCCGGCAACGGCCCCGCTGAACTCAGCGGAACGCTCAGCGTTTATACGGGATTGGCCGCGATGTTCGTTCAACAGACCTCCAGATTCACTGATACCGAAACCGGAGATCTGAAGTACACCCGCGACAGGATTAACGACACCATCCACCTGCTGGACACTAAAGTCGATTCCTGGAACACTCGACTGAAGGCTATTCGAGCCAACTACGAGCGAGAGTTCCAAGCGATGGAAACTCTCATCGGACAGATGAATTCGCAGGGGAATTTCATTGAACAGATGGGATAAACGATTATATTATATAAGGTGCTCCCCCGATGCCCGGCTTTAATCCTTATTCCCAATATCAGAAAGTTAAATATGACACCTCGGATCAGGGCAAGTTAATCCTTAAAGCCTATGACGGAGCGATTCGCTTTTGCCGCGCCGGCCGCGAGTGCATAGAGAGCGGGGACACTGCCGGCAAGGGCAATTGGCTGACGCGGGCATTCGACGTTGTCGGAGAGCTTCGCAAATGTCTTCGACCGGAGGAGGGCGGCGAGGTCGCGGAGAGTCTGAATAAAGCCTATGCTTTTGTGAGTCACCAGATTACGATGGCAAACGTGTTCAACAAGACGGAACATTTGGACAATGCTTTGTTAGTACTCACCGATCTCAGGGGCGCCTGGCGGGCGGTCATCGACCGGGGACGCCGCGCCGAGTCGGTATTCAGATAGGGTTGGTAGGGGATGATGGACATCAGTGATGTAACATATTCCGGCGGGATACAGCCGACCGTAGGACCGACTTCCAAGAAGGTTCCGGCGGTGCAGACCGAGAAAGCCGGGAAAGTGCGCTCCGAAGTCCAAAACATCGATCGCGCAGAGATAGACCGCATTGCTCGCGAAGACGCCCGAGTGCTGGAAGGCGCGCGTCTGGTCTTAGAGGCGTTGCCGGAAGTGCGGCGGGAGAAGGTTGAAGAGGCACGCCGGCGGTTGGAGCAGGGGTACTACAACGGGCCTGATGTCAAGGCGCAAATCGCCAAAAACATGCTCGAAGACCCCGAAATTTACCCGGTGGTGCCTCCGATTTCCGAAAAGGTCACTCGTGAAATCATCAAGAAAATCGACGATCATTTTTACGAACAGCCTGAAGTGAAGAAAGAGGTCGCGCGAGGGATGATTGATGACGCGCTGCAAGGCGAATGAGTAAAAACGTCAGCCGAAGACTCCATGATAAACAACCAGTCTTCGCGGCGCGATTTCGGCGCAGGTCGGGATGTCGGATGAAACAACCGCCACACAGATGTTGAAGGTGGGCAAGAGAGGTATATATTCAATAGAAATTCGGGCTGAAATTTTTTAGGGACATCTCGAGCCTTTCCAAAGTGTGCGAGGCTGCCTCATCGTCTTAGGCAGCCTCGTTTTTTTGTGGTGTCAGCCGGAAGTCATTTTTCTTGGAGGGCGGACTTTCAGGTGGTGTCCCGGTGTGGTTGTTATACTAAGTTGCATTCAAATTGTCATTATTGAGTTTAACAACCCCCCGACCCCCCTTCAATAGAAGGGTGATATTTCCGGTCCTAACGCGAAGTTACCCCCCTTCTATTGAAGGG
>CAZCEM010000492.1:0-2370 GCA_964497555.1 uncultured bacterium | reverse complement strand
GACTGGGGGCTAGGGGCTCCTGAGCATCATTCCAGCGAAAGCTGGAATCCAGTGTGATTTGAGGCTGGATTCCCACTTGCGCGGGAATGATGCGCCTTCGGCTCATTTCCACATTATTATACCAATTCGCTTTGAAGTTCGAAACACGTCATACCGGCGAAAGCTGGTATCCAGATATGTGCGCGTATTATCAAACACTTACAACTTTTAATTTGGGCTCCGGCTTTCGCCGGAGCGACGTGTCAGGGTGCGTCTTCCAAACTTGGACAGCCGGTTTTACGACATAACAACTATAAGGGGACACTATCCCAATCGTCAATCTGGTATCAAATAAGGCGGAACCAAGGACTTAAGATCCGGATAGGATTCCACAATCCTCATAATGTCCGCCAAATCCTTTTGCCGCTTGCTGGGACGACGAGCTGGATCCTGGCAGGCTCGCGCCTTACCGACCAATAGATCCTCAAGCTTTCCTACTGACAACTCATAGCCCAGCACTTGCCTGAGTTCCGCCCGGGGCAGGAAGTCTTGATACATCGGATCAGTCTGTAACTGAACACGCAGATCGGAATCCGGACAATTTAAGTATACACTGTGTGAGAAACGCTCAATCATGAAGCCTTTTCGTTCTGCGGCCTGAAGTACTGGCTCCAAATGCTCAACTGCCACCACCACATCGACGTCCAAACTGATGACAGGCTCCACATAGGCATTCACAGCCAGACCGCCGATTACACAATAGGTGGACTTGGTACCGACGAAGATCTCGATAAGGAGTTCGAGAACGTCGCTCTTTCCATTGGAGACGGCGCGAAAAAATTCCTTTTCGGTCATCTTAAGTCTCCTGATCCGAGGACGCCAACTCCCCCTCCTCCCCGTACCGCCGGTCGAACAGCTTCCCCCAACCGGTCTGTCGGAAGCGGTCGATGATCGCTGGGCTGCGGAAAGGATACCACACGTAGTCGTGATACAGGAACGATCCCATCACGAACATATACACCAGGGGGGTGTGAAACAGCAGTTTCTGCAAGCCCTTCAACGGCCCAAACCACAGCAGATCCCCTACTCGGCTCGCCAGATTGTCCCCCACCGAAAAGCCCCAGTTCTCGTTGGAAACGTCGTCCCCCGCTAGTTGAATCTCCCGTGGATCGCCAACGCCTAAGCCTTCCTCGTGCGCCATGCAAATGTAGTCGATACTCATCGGGTCGAAGCCCATCAACCTGGCTGCCACTGCGTCGATGGCGACCTGGTCAGAAGAAGCCAGCATGATGTCCTTCTGAACTGGAGTCATGGTGCGAGGCCCGGGACCATTGCCGGCATGAGTGCCGTCCATCACTGCGAACAGTCCGGCGTGGATTTCCTTCTGGACGATAAGCAGATCCACCAGCGTCCGGTGGATGTGGCTGTGGGCGTAGTGCCGCCGCGAGTTCAGCAGTCCGCCGAAGGCGTTCTTCATGGCGCCGGTGGTGGTGGTGTAGATGTGGCATTTAATCGTCGGCAAGTGGACAATGTTGGTGCCGAGGAACTCATGCGGGATCCGGAAGCCGCCGGGATAGACGCGATCCAGCGCCGGAGTTTTTCGCAGGGGGTAAAATAATTCCCAAGTAACATCCTTTGGAAGATAGTTGAACACCTCCGGGATACCGTAATGATGATACACCGGGTCAAGCCGGTTCTCGCGCCCGCCTTTCTCGGCTCGGGTGACGACGGTGCGGTTGTGCACCGCCACCAGGTCGGTGTAGCCGTTGTTTTGAAGCGTTCGGATGACGCCTTCGAGCTGCCAGGGTGTAGTGTTGGCGGCGGGGAAAAAGTAGTGCCACGAGATGTTGTCTTTTAGGATGGTCTGCGCCGACGGGAACAGGGCTTCCCGGTACTGAGCAGCGTCCATCAAGCGCTCGACGTCATCGAGCGCGGTGTCAGGCTTGGTCCGAACCGCCGCGACAATGCTGCGAGTCATCAGATATTCACTCCTTCATAGCGCAGAAGGGCGCGTTTCAGTTCCAAGCCGCCGCCGAAGCCATGCAAACCGCCGTCGGAGCCTAACACCCGGTGGCAGGGGATGATAATTGGCAACATGTTGTACGCCACCGCGTTGGCGGCGGCTCGCGCTGCGCGAGGTTTGCCGGCGAGCGAGGCGATGGTGCGGTAGCTGACCGTGTGACCGTAGGGGATTGACTGCACCGCCTCCCAGACCGCAGTCTGAAAGGGAGTGCCGTATGGTCTTGTTACCGGTTCGCGCCAGACCACTCTATCGCCGCGAAAGTAGGCCTTTAAGAACGCCACCGCCCGGACAATCACCCAATCTGCGCTCAATGATGATGTTTCGCCATCCAATAAATCCGACGTCGGTCCTATTCCCGGATACAGCAC
>CAZCEM010000491.1:0-2380 GCA_964497555.1 uncultured bacterium | reverse complement strand
TTTCTCCCTTTCTCCCTTTCTCTTTATATATGACCATTTGAACGCAATTTGGTATGAGAAATGCAGTTACAGAACGTTCTTCAACTTTTAACATACATTCTATGCCTGACAAACAACCGATTAGCGACGTCGAAGCCGTAGCGCGCCTGAAAGCCGCGCGGGATTCTATCGCCGCCGAGCTGGGCAAAGCCATCATCGGGCAGACCGAGATCATCGACCAGCTTCTCATCGCCCTGCTGTCGCGGGGGCATTGTCTGCTGGTGGGGGTGCCGGGGCTGGCGAAAACGCTGCTGGTCAGTTCGCTGGCGCGGACGCTGGCGCTGAAGTTCAACCGCATCCAGTTCACGCCCGACCTCATGCCGTCGGACATCACCGGCACCGAAATTATCGAGGACGACGTCTCGACGGGCAAGAAGGCTTTCCGCTTCGTCAGGGGGCCCGTCTTCGCCCAGATCATCCTGGCTGACGAAATAAACCGAACCCCGCCCAAAACCCAAGCTGCGCTGCTGCAAGCCATGCAGGAGCATGAGGTTACCGCCGCGGGGCAGACCTACAAGCTGGAGCAGCCCTTCTTCGTGCTGGCGACTCAGAATCCCATCGAGCAGGAGGGCACTTACCCGCTGCCGGAAGCCCAGCTTGACCGTTTCATGTTCAACCTATGGGTGGATTATCCCAGCCGCGACGAGGAGATGGAGATCGTCCGCTCGACGACTTCGACCTTTGAGCCGAACTTATCGGTAACACTGGACGCGGGGCAGATACTGGACTTGCAACGGCTGGCGCGAAGGGTGCCGGTGTCGGATCACGTGGTAACACACGCGGTTGATCTGGCGAGGCGCACCCGTCCGAAGTACGAGGACAGCCCCAAGTACGTCCGCGACTGGCTGACCTGGGGTGCGGGGCCGCGGGCGTCGCAATACATGATCATCGGCGCCAAGACACGCGCCATCCTCGACGGGCGTCCCACGCCGGAAGTGGAGGACGTGCGGGCGGTGGCTAAGCCGGTTCTGCGCCATCGACTGGTGACGAGTTTCAACGCGGCGGCGGAGGGTGTCACCTCTGTCGATGTGATTGACCGGCTGCTGGAAGACGTCAAACATGCCTGACCAGCGCGAGCTGCTTGATCCGCAAGCCGTCGCCCGGCTGGCGACGCTGCAACTGCGCGCGAAAGCGGTGGTGGAGGGCTTCCTGACGGGACTGCATCAAAGCCCCTATCACGGCTTCTCAGCGGAGTTCAGCGAACATCGGCAATACATGCCGGGCGACGCGCTGAAGCATCTGGACTACCGGGTGCTGGCGCGCACCGGTCGGTATTACATCAAGCAGTACGAGGAGGAGACCAACCTCAAGGCGTACCTCTGCGTCGATCATTCCGGCTCGATGGGCTATCGGTCGGGGGAGGTGTCCAAGTTTGACTATGGGGCCTCGCTGGCGGCGGCGCTGAGCTTGCTGTTGCTGCGGCAGCGGGACGCGGTGGGGCTGGTGACGTTCGCTGAGAAGGTGACGAACATCCTGCCGCCGCATTCAGCGCTGGGGTGGCTGGACAACTTGGCGGTGTGTCTGGAGGGCTTGAAGACGACGGGGGAGACGAAGGCGTCGTCGGCGTTGTTCGACATCGCTGAACGCGTGCGGCGGCGAGGGCTGGTGGTGTTGATCTCGGATCTGCTGGACGATGCGGAGGACGTGTTGTCGGCGTTGAAGGCCTTGCGGCATATCGGGCACGAGGTGCTGGTGTTTCAGACCTTGGACCCGATGGAGGTCAGCTTCGCGTTTCCGCGGGACGCGCGGTTCAAGGACTTGGAGACCGGGCAAATCCTGCCCAGCCGGCCCTGGCATATCCGGGACGAGTACCGGCGGCTGGTGGGGGAGTTCCTGGACACGATGGCGCATCGCTGCCGCGCCGAGCGGATCGACTACCACCTGTTCACGACGGACACATCGTATGGGCTGGCGTTGTTTGAGTTTCTGGCGAGAAGGAAGCGGATGATGTGAGGGAGGATATCCTTCAATCCCGATTGGTTTTTCGCTGTTTAGTGTGGGTATGATAGAATTCGGTGTCTCCGTGCTGTCATTTCCCAGAAAATAGCCCCATTGACCGCGTAGGTCGGGCGTCTCGCCCGACTTTTCCCCCCTGCTTACAGGGGGGAAATGCAAAGGGGGGTATTTTCAAGTTCCGTGGTGGGGAAGCCACCATGACAATTCCCACTTTCGCGGGGTTAACAGTGGTCGGCGTTTTCAGCATTCATTTTGAAATTATTGGACAGACTCTGGAAGTCCGCCCTCCAAGAAGAGAAGTGTACCTTCCGGGAGATGATACGACTTCGGCGCATTTAGTCATCAAATGTAATATTCTTCGCGGGAATCTGGATTCGATAAAAAG
>CAZCEM010000490.1:0-2381 GCA_964497555.1 uncultured bacterium | reverse complement strand
CAGGACCAATATCATCGACCCTTTGAATTTGTCCTGCCGCCGTCTGGAGGTGAACGTGTTGATTATCACCTGTCTGGAGACGGCCATACGAGATTTGGAGCGGTGCGTGGAGCGCGCCGGACTGCGCGTCAAGTCGCTGGTTCTTCAGTCCATCGCCTCGGGCAGCGCGGTGCTGACAGAGGAAGAACGCCAGCAAGGCTGCCTGCTGATAGACATCGGCGGCGGCACACTCGATATAGCTATCTATCACGAAGGCTGTATCCGAGCATCGACGGAAGTCCGCTACGCGGGCGAGACCATCACTGCTGACATATCTCAGATGTTTAAAATCCCTGGCAAGGTGGCAGAGAAAGCAAAGATTGATTACGGCAGCGTCCTCATTCCAGACTCCGGGTCAAGCCGTCAAGTGCCCGTGCGCATGGAGGGCTATGAGGATGACCGATACATAGACGAAGGCGACTTGAATCAAATCATCCGCGCTCGAGCGCTGGAGGTTTTTAAAATGGTGCAAGCCAAGCTCAACCGACTCGAGCGAAGCAGCTCTGTTTCCAGCGTGGTGCTGACGGGTGGCGGTTCGCAGCTCAGGGACCTCGACCTGCTGAGCCGGGAGGTGTTTGGATTGCCGACGCGCATCGGCGTCCCCGCCGGGTTCAGGGGCTTTGAGGAGAAAGCGGCCCAACCGTCCGCTGCGACCGGGGTGGGCTTAATCCTATATCAAATCGGCAGGGAATCCGCCAAGATTCACGAAGTCGATGAAGGCATGTCCTTCACGGGCTTCGGCCGAGGTTTGAAAAAACTGTTCAAATGGCTTTTCAAGGATTGAAAATTATGATTTCTGCATCCATATTTTCACAGGAGTTCCTCATGGACAACTTGTACAACCTTCAGTTCGCGGATGACCTGCCCTACGGGGCGGTTATGAAGGTCGTGGGCGTCGGCGGAGCGGGCGGCAACGCGGTGAATCGGATGGTTTCCTCTCGGCTGGCGGGAGTTGAGACTATTGCGATGAACACCGACATCCAGGCTCTTAATCGCAGCGCCGCCATGCAGAAGATTCCCATCGGACGCAACATCACTCGCGGTCGAGGCGCCGGCGCCGATCCCGCCATCGGCTTGAAAGCCGCTGAACAGGACGAAGCGCTTATCGCGGAAGTCCTTAAGGGTACTGACCTTACGTTTATAACGGCGGGCATGGGAGGGGGCACCGGGACTGGAGCCGCGCCAAAATTGGCGGAGATAGCCCATCATCTCGATTCGCTTACCGTGGCGATTGTAACGCTGCCATTTACCTTTGAAGGCCGTCAACGTATGAAGGTCGCGTTGGAGGGAGTCGAGAAGCTGCGCGAGTACGTCGATACCCTGGTAGTCATTCCCAACGAGAGCCTGCTGGGCATCATTGAAGACGACACTCCCTTGCGCGAAGCCTTCAAGATCGCCGACATGGTGCTGGCGCAAGCCACCCGCGGCATCTCTGACCTAATCGCTAAGACCGGCGAGCCGAACCTGGACTTCTCCGACGTCCGCACCGTCATGCGCAAGGGCGGCGACGCGCTCATCGGACTGGGCGTGGCTTCCGGCAAGGACCGCGCCGGCTTGGCGGCTCGGCAGGCCTTGAAGTGCCCCTTGCTGCAAAGTCTGTCGATCTCGGGCGCTTCGCAGGTATTGGTCAACATCACCGGCACGTCGAACATGGCAATGCGTGAAGTCAGCGAGGCGATGAACCTTATCTACCGCGAAGCGGGCGAGAATGCCAACGTGATTTTCGGAGCGGTAATTGACGATGAGACCGACGAAGACCTCTCCAAGAACATGAACATCACCGTCATCGCCACGGGACTTTCCTGCAGCCGCAGCCGCGTCGAGAAGCCGGTCGTCGAGGAGGCGGTTGTCTCTATTCCCGCTGGGGTGCCTTTAGCGGAAAAACTGCGCGAAGAACCGGTTCGAACCTCCCCCAAATTCGGCTATGACGAGCCTGCCGTCGCCGCCAGCCTCAGCGCCTCTCCCCGCAACTGGTCTCAGGGAGAAACGCGCGGGAACGGTCATGGGAACGGCAGCGGCAGCGGGAACGGAAACGGCGACGGCAAGAAGGATGAGAGAACGCGCGAGGAGATTGAAGCCAGACGCATTCACATCGGAGAGATAGATCTGGACGGCGAACCTCCACGCAATCTTGACATCCCGGCCTTCATGCGCAACAAACCGGTCTTCAGCAACGGGCGGACGTGAGTCGCTTTTTTCGCTGGATGATATTAAGGGGGGCAGATTCTACTGAACATTGCGATTCCATTTATCAAGGCGTCGCAGGTGCATCATTTTCTCAATGCTTCGCAGGCGCATCATTCCAGCGAAAGCTGGAATCCATAGACTATTTTATGGATTCC
>CAZCEM010000489.1:0-2393 GCA_964497555.1 uncultured bacterium | reverse complement strand
GCTGGAGAAGGGGCGGCTTATCAATCTGGCGGCGGCGGAGGGTCATCCAGCGTCGGTGATGGATATGTCTTTCGCGGTACAGGCGCTGTCGAGCGAATACATGCTGACTCACGACCTGCCCCTCGGAGTTCATCCTGTTCCACAGGAGATAGACCATCAGGTGTCGCGGATGAAGCTTCAATCGCTGGGGATCAGCATCGACAAGCTGACCACCAATCAGGAGCGCTATCTGTCAAGCTGGAAGGAAGGCACTTAAAGGCATCCGTATCATTTCCCAATCCCTTTAATACAACAATCCAGCTTCTATGAGGCTGGATTGTTTTTATTACGGCTTGAGTTCTATTAATGGGTGCATTGCCCTTTCCCTGGAAATACCCCCTAGGGAGCGTGTAGGTCGGGCTTCCAGCCCTACCTTTCCCCCCGGCCTATTGGGGGGAAAACACGAGCAAACGGTAGAATAGAGGCGCAGGCACAGCGCCGCGTCAGTCTGAGCGGAAATCCGCCGCGGTATCGAAGAAGGAGCGCACTGAAGGGTTGTCAGTCGTGAGGGCTTCCTGCAAAGAGCCCGTGAAAATCATACGACCGTTTTCGAGGTAGGTTACGCGGTCGGCGATGCGTTTGATGGAATCTATCTCATGGGTGACAACCACTATCGTCAGACCCAGGTTATCGCGCAGATCCAGCAGGAGACGGTCAAGTTGATGCGTTGTCACTGGATCCAGCCCGGCTGAAGGCTCGTCGCAGAAAATGAGCGGCGGATCCAGCGCCAGCGCTCGCGCCAGCGCCGCGCGTTTGCGCATGCCTCCGGAAAGCTCGGAGGGCATCAGGTCGAAGGCTTGTTCCAGCCCGACCTGCCGTAATTTCAGCATCACCACCCGCCGGATTACCGCGTCGGGCAGTCCGGTGTGCTGCTCGATGGGGATGGCGACGTTGACGCCCACAGTCTTGGATCCCAGCAGCGCTCCGTTCTGAAACAGCACGCCAATCCGGCGTTGAACGTCCTCGCGCTCACCTTCGCCCATATCCCACCAGTCCTTGCCGAAGATTTCTATCCGTCCTGAGCGTGAGCGCTCCAAACCGATGAAATGCTTCAGCAGTGTAGTCTTGCCGGAACCGCTGCCGCCGATGATGGTCAGAACTTCGCGGGGATGGATGTCGAGGTTCACGCCGTCCAGTATCACACGCTCACCGTAGGCGGCAACCAGATCCTGCGCGCGCGCCAGAGGTTCTTCTGCAGTCATGGCTGAAAATCCTTGAACATCGAATCATTCGTCAGGATATCTTGAACGGGGATGTGAGGAATAGCTGCTGCGAACAGCAACGCTACAACGATGAAACTCACCGCGGCAATCGCGCCGGCAGCGGGATTGCGGTCCACCACCACTTCCTTCGCCAGCGGCGAATCCGGCAGAAGCACCCTATCGGCGATGATCTTGGCAATCAAGAGCAGGAACAATCCGAAAAGCGCCAGCGTCAGGGTGGTCAACGACTCGACGGCATAGCTGCTGGTCGCGCCGCGCAAAGCGCTGCGGGTGATGAACCCCAGCGCCGTCAGAAAACCTCCGAAACTGATTCCCGCCGGCATGTTGTCTTGATTGCCAATTACTTTATGCACGTCATAGGAGGTGATCCGTTGGAGGAAGATGCCGCCGAGCACCAGAATCGCCTGCCCCAGCGCCCAGTAGAAGCAGATGTCGCGGATAGTCGGTCCCAGGGAGGGATTATGACCGCTCAGCACCCCGTTCAATATCAACCCGGTGGCGATAGAACCGCCCGCCACCACAAAACCTACGCCGACATTGCGGTCCTCGACCATCTCCTTGCTGATGCTGAACTTGTACAAGACAGCAGCGTCATTAATCAGCACGCTGAGGCGCATCAATACAATTATAGTAAGCGCCGCCAGTCCCGTCTCAAGCCAATCTTGAAGCGGATTAAGGCTGAAATTCACAGCCACGCCGGAAAGGGCAATTCCTGCTCCGAGTATGTATCCTCCGAGGCTGACGCCGACGGCGGGATTGTCTCTTTCGGTCAACTCAACGCTAAGCTTATAGGGAGTCGTCCAGTCATAGACCAGTTTCGTCAGAAACAAACCGATGAACAGCAGGGCGAAATGGGGCAGGCTGCCCATGATTTGGTAGAAGGTTTCGATCACGACTTGCATGGAAGCTCCTTCAGAAATTGAGGAACATTTACAAAATAAGACAGCGGGATGGGAATTTCAAATTACGAATTACGAATCATGGATTTCGAATAATGAATTGTGAATTATGGACTTTTTTATCCTCTGGATATTCATACCAATTAGCTTTCAAACAGTCATTATTCAGTAAAACAACCCCCCTGCCCCCCTTCAATAGAAGGGGGGTAACTCAAATGCTGGACTTGAGATA
>CAZCEM010000488.1:0-2399 GCA_964497555.1 uncultured bacterium | reverse complement strand
CCCCACCACGGAATATGAAAACTTCCGCGACTTTCCATCGGCCGCGCAGGACTCCCTGCACGTGGGGGGCGGACTGAAGTCCGCCCTCAAAGAGAAAGGGGCAGTTTTTTGGGAAATGACAGCGAGGAGGAGTTCAAACCAAAAAAACAGCAGCAAACCGCAAAAAATCGGGAGTTTTTCAGCAGACCCTAACTAGAGTGCCTAGATATATCCATCCGAACTTCCGACATATTCCCCTGCTTCTGACCGCGATGACGGTTTTTTCGTCATTCGCCTTCGGTCAGTCCCGTTTTGTCCGCCCGCCGTTCGTCTTCTATTACAGCGGCGCGGACAGCCAGCAGGTCATTCCCTCGCTCGAAAGCGCCCTGAAAGCCCGTCTGCCCGCGCTGGAGGAGGCCCTCGGCGTCCGGATGCCCGTGCCCGCGCATATCTACGTGACACTGAGCCGTTCAGAGTTCTATCAATACACCCGCGGCGGCGTGCCCAACTGGGCGGGCGGCATAGCCTACCCCCAGCGCAAGTTAATCGTGGTCAAGCATCCGCTGTTCTTCGGGCAGGGCGTGCCGCTGGAGACCCTCACTGCGCACGAGATAACCCACCTGCTTACCCACCGCGCCACCCGCGACAACTACCTGCCGCGCTGGCTGGACGAGGGCTTGAGCGTGGTCTTGTCTGGCGAGAACCGCGCCGGCTCGTTCGCCCGACTGGGGCGGGCCGCCTTGGCCGATCGACTGATAGGACTGCCGCGCGTGGATCAGGTGTTGAGGTTGTCGTCGCCGGAAGCGGATCTGGCTTATTCAGAAGCGCAATCGGCTGCGGCGTATTTAATAGACCGTCATCGGATGCCCGCCGTGCGGGATCTCCTGCGACGCGTCGGCGAAGGGCAGGACTTCGACGAAGCCTTCTATCTGGCGACCGGCGTCGGTTACGAAGCCTGGCAGGTCGAATGGATGCAGTACGCGCGGTTGCGCTACCGCTGGTTTGCGCTGATGGACTTGGATAATCTGATCTGGATTGTTATCTTATTATTGGTGTTGATCGCGGGAACGACGGTCTGGATTCGGCGGCGGCGGCAGATGAAGCAACTTGAGCGGATGGAGGAGGAGGACTGGCAGCGTTGGGGCGAGTGGGAGACACCCTACAACAATGAGAACCACGAGGAAGAAACGGATGAAGAAGACCAAAAGTGGTGAGGACTGTTTTCGTTCATTTTTTATTGCGGCGATGACGGTCGGGCTGACAATGATGATATCCGCTTCCACCGCTTTTGGCGCGGGGCGGTCGGGTTTTCCGGTGGCGAAGGTGTTTATGGACCCGCGCGCCTTGGCGCTGGCGGGAGCCTGCGTTTCGGAATCGGGCTGGAGCAGCGGGGCGGTCCTGAATCCCGCCGCGGCGGCGGGATCGCAGCGGGGCGGGCAGGCATCCTTCGCCCGCCATACCCTCGACCTGTGGAGCGGCGGCTTTGGCGTCTGCCAACCGTTAGGTTCAAACTTGGTGGTTGGCGTCAACCTTTCCCGCTTTGATTATGGGGAGTTTGAATATATCGAGGAGGGCGTCGGCAAGACTGGCGCGTCCTTCACCGCCGCCGAGAACCTTTTAAGCATCTATTACGCCCAGCGCCAGACTTCTTCGCTGACGTGGGGTTTGTCGGCAAAATACTTCTGGGGTGTGCTGGAGAACGAGACCGCCTCCGCTGGGGCGGTCGATGCCGGATTCACCTTCGATCCCGGCTGGGAATCGGTGAAGGCGGGAGGCGCGGTGCGGAATCTGGGATCGGTGTATTCAGGCTACGGCGCGGAGGAATCTGAGTTGCCCACGGAAGTGGTGCTGGGCGGCAGCAAGAAGTTGGAGCACCTGCCTCTGACTCTTCACGCGGCAGCGGTTTTCAGCGCCACTGAAGACGGAGACTGGACGGTCGATTGGCTGCCGGGGAAGCCGGGCTTCTCATTTGGCGCGGGCGGGGAGTTCCGGGTGGAGCCTGACGGCGTCAAAGAGCCCTTCTTCGTCCGACTAGGCTACAACAGCCGCGGGCAGGGGATGATGGTGGGACATCGGCTGGACCTGCTGTGTGGTTTTGCCTTTGGTCTGGGCTTGCAGGTGAACAAGATCGCTTTCGACTACACCTACGCGCCGATGGGCGCTCTGGGGGATATTCATCGGTTTGGCGTGAAAGGTTGGTTTTAGAGTCTGTCCGATAATTTTAAAAACCGACCTGCGACGAACCTAGGCCCTGTCATTCCCGCATTCGCGGGAATGACAGTATTTGGGGTCTGTTGAAAAACTCTTTTTGAGATTAAACTCTCTGCTCAAAACTGCCCCCTCCGCTGTCATTCCGAACCTCTCTGCTGTCATTTCCCAGAAAATAGCCCCCTTTTACCGCGTAGGTCGGGCCTCCGAGC
>CAZCEM010000487.1:0-2399 GCA_964497555.1 uncultured bacterium | reverse complement strand
GAACTTCCCCCGCACCAACGGGCATGCCCGTCGGCAGTTCGGCTTTGAAATCTGTTCGCGGCAGGGCAACCTGCTGGTCGAATCGACCAAGACCGCTCCCGTTGACACCCTGCGAACCATGTTGATTCAAGAATGCAAGCGGCAAGGCAAGCCCTATGGGCTGGTGTTCGAGGACATCTCCGGCGGCTTGACCATGACTCAGCGCGGCGGACCGCAAGCCTTTAAAGTGGTACCGCTGTTGGTAAAACGCGTCTATGCCGATGGGCAGCCTGACGAGGTCGTGCGCGGCGTCGAGATCGTCGGCACGCCGCTGACGAGCTTCAGCAAGATTTTAATCACGGGCAACGATCCCACTCCCTTCAACGGCACCTGCGGCGCGGAATCCGGCTTCGTGCCGGTTTCAGCCATCTCGCCCAGCATCCTGGTCTCCGAGATCGAGGTGCAGAAGCGCCGCAAAGGCCAGGAAAAGCCGCCCATCCTCCCGCCCCCCTCATCTGAGACCAAGGAGACGAAATAATGACGAGCCTCAAGTTTAAATCTCCGCTGACCCTCGGCGGATTGATACTGCTGACGGCGCTGGTCGGCATATTGCTGCCGCTGCGGGCGCTGCCGGCGCTGGAAGCCGCCGATGACCCGGTGTTCCGCGCCATGGGCGATGAGCTGAACCGCTCGATGAACCAGCTCGTCCTCGAAGGGATGCCGTCGCCCTATTTTCTGGCATATCTTATCAAGGAGGTTCGGGGTGTCAGCGTTGAAGCCCGCTTCGGCTCCCTCACCCAGTCCGATGAGTTTGACAACCGCTCGCTGTGCATCGAGCTGCGCGTGGGTTCGCCGGAGCTGGACAACTCCAACTTCTATCCCGATTGGCAGGCGGTTTGGAACTATCAAGAGAATCTGGTCGCCGAGAACGACTACGACGCCCTGCGCCATCAACTGTGGCTGCACACCGATAAAGCCTACAAGGACGCCCTTGAAAATCTGGCGCGCAAGAAAGCCTTTCTGCAAGCCAATCCTCCCAGCGAGATTCTGAGGGACTTCTCGCCGGTCAAGCCCTACGTTCAGATCGAAAAACCACAGCCCGCTCAGTTCGATCTTCCCCAAGCCGATCGCTTTGTCAAGGACGTCTCGGCGGTCTTCGACGATTTTCAGGCGCTGCTGGACTGGCAGGTTCAGCTCAACCAGATGGTCAAGACCAATTGGTTTCTCAACTCGGAAGGCTCGCAGAACCGGATTGCCGGCGGCTACCGGATGCTCGAGGTGAAGCTGACCACACTGGCAGCAGACGGCGAACGGCTCAGCGCTCACAAGTCTTACATCTACCGCAGCGACGAGCCGCTGCCCGCAGCCGAGACCATCAGCGCTGAACTTCGGAAAATGTGTTCTGACTTGTCTGCGGTTCAAGCCTCCGAACCGTTGGAGGAATACGAGGGTCCTGTGCTGTTCGTGGATGATGCCGCCGCCCAGTTTGTGTCACATTTATTCGTCGATGAACTCTCGTTGAATCGGGAGATTTTAACAGACATGGAATGGCTGAAGGAATATCTACCCTACGGGCGCATCGCCAAGCGGGTGCAGCGGCGGGTGTTCCCGGATTTCGTGACGGTGGTGGACGACCCCGGCCGCGAGGAGTGGGGCAAGACTTCGCTGGCGGGCTGTCAAAGCGTCGATGATCAGGGCGTACCGTCGCAGACCATCACCCTCGTGAAGGACGGCTGGCTGCAGAGCCTTCCGATGACGCGCGCGCCGACACGAAGAATCGCCGAGCCAAACGGGCACGCCCGGATGCTGCCCATTCAGATGATGGTGCCGGCTGTCACTAACCTCATCGTCAGCAGCGACAAGCCGCTGAAGGAGAAGAAGCTGCTCGCCAAGTTCCGCAGCCTCTGCAAAGAATACGGCAACGAGTACGGATTGATGATAACCCAGCTCGACGAACCTTTTTACACGGATGCCTTTAAAACCATTGAAGGGGGGGAGGAGAAAGACGACATGCTGCCGCGGCCGGTGCTGATGTTCAAGGTCTATGCCAACGACGGGCGGATGGAGCCGGTTCGGGGGTTAGTGTTTGATGAGGTGACCATTCGGACGCTGCGGGACATCTGCGCCTTGGGCTCCGAGCCTAAGGTGGCTAACCTGTCGCAGGGTTCCATCTTTGACAACTACCGCATCGTTACCTCGATTGTAGCGCCGTCGATTCTGGTGGAGGAGATGGAGTTTAAAGCCGCGAAGAACCCGGAGCCGATGCCTTATTCCGGGAATCCGCTCTTTACAGACAAATAACCACCGGATTGTGAGTCCGGTTAAACCAAAGAACCGCCGAGTGATAATACTCGGCGGTTCTGGTTGTTATACCAATTAGCTTTCAAACAGTCATTATTCAGTAAAACAACCCCCCTGCC
>CAZCEM010000486.1:0-2413 GCA_964497555.1 uncultured bacterium | reverse complement strand
AGACGGTTGACCTACTCAGCATATAGACGGTTGACCTACGCGGTGCATTCGCTATTTTCAAAGGAACCGTCATGCCGCGCACGGCCCAACAATCAATGAAAATAGCCCCCGTCCATCCCGTCCATACTGTCCATTTCGTCCAGATCTTCTTAGATGGCTGAGTCTATTTTCAAAGGAATTGTCATGGTGGCTGCCCCACCACGGAACATGAAAATAGTTCGCGTAGGACAAGCGTCTCGCTTGTCAACCGAGACGGTTGACCTACTCAGCATATAGACGGTTGACCTACGCGGTGCATTCGCTATTTTCAAAGGAACCGTCATGCCGCGCACGGCCCAACAATCAATGAAAATAGCCCCCGTCCATCCCGTCCATACTGTCCATTTCGTCCAGATCTTCTTAGATGGCTGAGTCTATTTTCAAAGGAATGATGCTGCGAGGGTGGTGGTGATTCGGTTTTTCCATATCGGACAGAATCGATAGCTGGAATTCAGGAACTGCTGATTAGAGGAGGAAAAGAGGGACAAAGATGGAACGATTTCCTTTACTCATTAATGGCGAGCGAATTTTCACGGATCACGTTCAGTCGGTTAGGAATCCCTGGTCAGGCGCGGTGGTCGGAGAATGCTGCTTCGGTGACCCGACTGCGGTTCAGCAGACGCTGGATTCCGCCGAGAACGGCTTTCAGAAGATGCGGTCGCTTCGCAACTACAAGCGAGCTGAGATTCTTCATCGCGCTGCTGACCTTATCCACCGCAACGCGGAGGAGATGGCGCAGACGCTGGCTCAGGAGGGCGGCAAGCCTATACTGGAAGCCCGCGGCGAGCTGGCGCGCACCGAGACCACCTTCCGGCTGGCGGCTGAGGCGGCTCGAAGCTGGGGTGGGGAGTTGCTGCCGTTGGACGTGAACGCCTTAGGCGGGGAACGAGTAGCGCTGGTGCGGCGCTTCCCGCGAGGCGTTGTTACCGGCATCTCGCCCTTCAACTTCCCCGCCAATCTGGTGGCGCACAAGGTCGCGCCCGCGATTGCGGTCGGCTGTTCGATAATCGTCAAGCCCGCCAGCGCGACGCCTTTGACGGCCGTCAAGCTGGGGCTGTTGCTGCTGGAAGCGGGATTGCCGCCGGGAGGGTGCAATATCATCCCGCTGTCGTCGAAGCACGCTTCGCCGCTGGTGGAGGACCCACGGGTGAGGGTGGTAACCTTCACCGGTTCAGCGGCGGTTGGCTGGGGATTGAAGCAGCGCGCCTGGGACAAGCAGGTGTGCCTGGAATTGGGCGGCAACGCGGCAGCCATCGTCGAACCGGACTGCGACCTGAACCACGCCCTTAACCGGACGGTCGTCGGTGGGTACGCCCATTCGGGGCAGGTCTGCATCTCGGTTCAGCACGTACTGGTTCACGAGAGCATCTTCGACGCCTTCAAGGAGCGCTATGTCCCGCTGGTGGCGGCGTTGAAGGTGGGTGACCCGCTGGATGAAACCACTCGCGTTACAGCGCTGATTGACGAAGGCGAAGCCGTCCGTGTCGAAAGCTGGATAAATGAAGCCGTCGAGGGCGGTGCGAAGCTGCTGTGCGGCGGTGAGCGCCGCGGCAGCATCATCACTCCGGCGGTTCTGACCAAAGCGCCGGAGGATTGCCGGCTGTGCGTTGAGGAAGCCTTTGCGCCGGTTACGGTGCTGTCGTCTTACCGGCGCTTCGAGGAGGCGCTGGAGCGGGTGAACTCCTGGAAGTTCGGTCTGCAATGCGGCGTCTTCACGCGGGACTATCGGCGCATCTTCATGGCTTTCAACCGGCTGGAGGTCGGCGGGGTGGTCATCGACGACGTGCCCACGCTGCGGGTGGATAATTTCCCCTATGGCGGCGTCAAGCAATCCGGCTTCGGACGGGAGGGCGTCAAGTACGCCATGGAGGAGATGACTGAACTGAAGACGATGGTGATTTCCGCGCCAAGGTGATGGCCATCGCTGGTAAAAATTCACGGCAATGCACCAATTAACTTAACCTTGGAGGGCGAGGTGGGCGTAGTGGACGCAATGGATGTGATGGACAAAGACGAAGTCGGTCGGGCTTGGAGGCCTGACCTACGGGGATGTGACAAGCGGCACACTTAAACAACGCGAGAACAGGGATTCCCGCTTGCGCTGTAATGATGCGTCTTCGACGCATGACCTCTGTTGTCAAAAAGAAAATGCACCCCATACTATCATAATTGACATACATGAAACTTGTTGGTAAATTTATAGATTAAAAACTTTTAAGAGGATTCCATGATAAGAGATGTTAAGGTCAAGAACCTTCGCTGCATCCCCGACGAGCGGGGACGGTTGATGGAAATACTGCGGGAGGACGATGAGGTCTTCGAGCACTTCGGGCAGGTCTATATGACTACCAACTACACCGGCGTCGTCAAAGCC
>CAZCEM010000485.1:0-2422 GCA_964497555.1 uncultured bacterium | reverse complement strand
GGTTTTCAGTCTATCTATCCGTCGCTATACCCGGAATGCTTCCACTTCCGGCGCAAAAGAGGGCAATAGACAGAACACTCTGCAGCATCTATGCTGACCATATCGCCAACTTCATCGAACTTCGGAAACTGGCGGGAGATCGATTTACAGGTCAGGCAACAATCCTGTTCTACTTTGACCGCTTTCTCAGTGAAAGAGGTTATGAAGGGCCGCTAACGCAGGAACTGGCGCTGGACTTCGCGTCGGGCGCCTACTCGCTGAATCACCGAGCACGAAGGTATCAGATCGTCCAGCAGTTCTCTGTCTATCTGTCCGTCACCATCCCCGACGCAACTCCGCTTCTGATAAAGAAGATGATCACCAAGAAACGGATGGACAGGTCACTCCGCAGTATCTTCGCTGAACACATCGCCCGATATATCGAGATGAAGCTGCGACTAGGATACCAGTTCGACGAGCAGGCAAGAATCCTGTTTACGTTTGATCGCCATCTCTACGAGATGGACTATCAAGGCTCTTTGACGCAAGATCTGGCGCTGAACTTCGCCACATCCAAGTCTGGAATGTCAAAGAACGAGTGCGCGAGGAAATATCAGGTCATCAGGCAGTTCTCGGACTATCTGGCAGTCTCTATCCCCGATACTCCACCGCTTCATCCGCGTGCCTTGATCCGCTCCAAAGGGCGGCCGGCGGCGCACATCTACACCGATGATGAGATGACGGGGCTGATGAATGCTGCAAGGCATACTTCGCGGATCAATCCATTACGCAACATCACGCTTCACGCAATGATCGGTCTGGTCGCAAGTGCCGGTCTGCGCGTCGGCGAAGTTGTGAAACTGGATCGAGGCGACGTCAATCTCGAAACCGGTGTTCTGACTATCCGCCGCACAAAGTTCCAGAAAGACCGGCTGGTGCCACTGCATCCAACAACGTTGGACGTCTTGCGGAACTATGTTCTTTTGCGGGATGCCCGTTTCCCGCGCCCGGACACTCCTGCCTTCTTCATCCAGATGTGGGGCGGACGCTTCGCCAGGAGCACACTGTCACGGGCTTTCCATAACCTTGCCTGCTGCGTGGGTGTGCGTACAGATGCCGGCTTTGGCCCGTCCATCCACGACCTGCGTCATACCTTCGCCGTCAGACGGCTGGTGGCCTGGTATCGGGAAGGCAAGGACGTGCAAGCCATGCTGCCGCTGCTGGCGACCTATATGGGGCATGTCCATTACAGCGAAACCGCCTACTATCTGACCGCCACCGCCGAGCTGCTGGGTCTGGCTGCCGAGCGGTACGACGCCTTCTTGAAGAAGGAAGTCAAGTGATGAAAAGCCGGAATACTGCAACCCTGGCTTCCTATCTGGAGTCCTTCTTTCGCAATCGGCTCATCTCGCAACGCCGCTCCAGTCCGGCGACCATCGCCGCCTACCGCGACGGTCTGCGACTGCTGCTGGTCTTCGCGTCTAAGCAAACTGGTAAGCCGCCAAGCCGTCTTGCGGTCGAAGACCTTGATCGGGACACGATCCTCGCCTTTCTCGATCACTTGGAGAGCGAGCGCGGAAACAGCATCCGTACCCGCAACGCCCGGCTCGCCGCCATCAGGTCGTTCTTCCAGCACATCGCCTACTGCGATCCGTCGGCGGTCGGGGTCGTGCAGCGGGTCTTAGCGATCCAGGAGAAAAGAACCGTCAAGAAGGTGATATCCTATCTGAGGCAAGAGGACTTAGCGGCTCTCTTGTCGGCGCCGGATCAAAACACCTGGCAGGGACGGCGCGATTATACCCTGCTGTTGTTCCTCAGCCGAACCGGAGCCCGCGTCTCAGAGGCAACCGGCGTCAACCTCGCCGATCTGTGGCTTGACAAGCCTTATCAGGTCTTGTTGCGTGGCAAGGGTTCCAAAGAACGAGTCATTCCGCTCATGGAGGAGACAGTCGGAACACTTCGAAGTTATCGCGATGAAAATGGGCGCCGTCTATCAGCGGAAGCCCCGTTCTTCATTAATGCTCGAGGTGGAAGGCTGACCCGGTTCGGGGTGGTGCACATCCTTGAGCGGGCGGCGAAGATGGCCGCCAGTCAACACCCGCACCTCGCCAAGATGACCATATCGCCGCACACACTCCGGCATACGGTTGCAATGCACATGCTGCAGGCGGGTGTGGACCTGACGACCATCCAGTCTTGGCTTGGTCATGTCAGTGTCAATACGACGCACCAGTATGTCGAGGCCGACACCGAAATGAAGCGTCGCGCCATCGAAATGTGTGCCGCGCCAGGAAACACCGTTTCTCTCTATGTGCCGACAGACGATGTGTTAGCGCTCCTCAATTCCTTTTAAGAAAATTATGTGCGTGTTGCGGTCGAGAGAGCCTAACTGCAATGACTAATCGACCGCAGCACCACATAATGTTCGAGGACACATAATATC
>CAZCEM010000484.1:0-2432 GCA_964497555.1 uncultured bacterium | reverse complement strand
CCCCTGCTTCTACCACCGGCTTTCAGCCCATGTTCTTCACAATCTGTCTGCTGTATTCCGAACACGAAACCTTCGTCGCGCCGGGCATCTGCCGGTGCAGGTCGTAGGTTACAGTCTTGGCTTTGATGGTCTTCTCGATGCCGTCTTCCACCAGCTTGCCCGCTTCGCGCCACCCTAAGTAGTTCAGCATCATCACTCCCGACAGCATCAGTGAGCCGGGATTCACCTTATCCTGCCCGGCGTACTTCGGAGCAGTGCCGTGCGTAGCTTCAAACAGTCCCACGAAATCGCTGATGTTCGCGCCCGGCGCCATGCCCAATCCGCCCACCAGCGCTTCCGCTGCGTCGGAGATGTAGTCGCCGTTCAGGTTGGGCGTGCAGACCACGTCGTACTCGTCCGGACGAGTCTGAATCTGCTGGAACATCGAATCCGCGATGCGGTCTTTGACGATAATTCGCCCGTTGGGATCGCCCGCCGGCTTGCCGCCGCGAAGATGTGCGAACGCGCCGGGCTGGGTGATCGGGGTGACGCCGTCAGCGGCGCGGGTCTCATCCCACAGCTCGGCTTCGGTGATGACGTAATCGCGGAATTCCTGCACCGCCACTTCGTAACCCCAGTCCTTGAATGCGCCCTCGGTGTATTTCATGATGTTGCCCTTGTGCATGAACGTAACCGACTTGCGCCCCTCGGCAATGGCGTGCTTGAAGGCTTTCCGAACGAGTTGCTTGGTGCCTGTAATCGAGATGGGCTTGATGCCGATGCCCGAATCCAGCCGGATGTTCTTGCCCATCTCCTTGTTGATGAACTCGATGATCTTCTGACAGGCCGGTGAGCCCTGCTGCCACTCGATGCCGGCATACACGTCCTCGGTGTTCTCGCGGAAGATGATGATGTTCATCAGTTGCGGGTGAATCGACGGCGAAGGCACGCCCTCGAACCACCGCACCGGCCGCACGCAGGCGTACAAGTTCAGCACCTGCCGCATCGTCACATTCAAACTTCGGATGCCGCCGCCGACCGGCGTTGTTAGAGGACCCTTGATAGCCACGATGAACTCCTTTATCGCGTTCAGGGTGTCTTCCGGCAGATAGAGGCCTGGACCGTAACGCTCGACGGCCTCGTCGCCGGCATAGATTTTCATCCAGGAAATCTTTCTCTCGCCGTGGTAGGCTTTCTCGACCGCGGCATCCAGCACGTGCTGGGCGGCGGGCCAAATGTCGATGCCGGTGCCGTCCCCGCGGATGAAGGGGATGATCGGCTGGTGGGGGACCTTCATTTCGTTGTTGACGATGGTGATCGGTTCGCCCCAGGAGGGAACCGTAACCTTCTGATATGCAGCCATGGGTGCTCCTTTTTGGAAAATGTAAGTTAGGGACAGCTTCCGACCGGCGGGATTTCGCTGAAGCGGGAGCCGTTCGCATGGATTTTGACTAACCTTGTAAAATACTTCCATAAAGGGGATAAGTCAAGGTAAAATGAAATGCGGAAGGCAGAAGGAAGAATGCGGAATTGAGAATGGGGCGAAGGGCAGCAAGCGGGTCATCCTTCTATCGCCAACAGAATGTCTCCTCTCTTGCATGTTCAAACAAACTGTGATATATTAACAGTTAAAGTGAACAGCCGTTACGACCAGGGCTATGTCCTGAAGTGTTCCAGTTCGTCAGACTGCTAAAAGCGCAAATACCAGCCCGCAAGTCTGTCGAGATTTTTAACAGACAAGTGATGTTCGAAGTTCAGAGAATACTCAAGTATCGAGAGACGCCTCTCTTGGATAGCCATTCGTGTTTGATGGAGGCTTTGTCTCAGGATTTGGATTTTCATGAGGAGAAATCCGACTATTCCTCACCTAACTTCCATTCCTTTCCAGCCAAGTTCCCACCTCAACTGCCAAAGCTCTTCATTGAGAGATTGACCTGTCCGGGCGAGGTTGTCCTTGACCCGATGGCTGGTTCTGGAACCACCGTGCTTGAAGCATTCCTGGCGAATCGGCAAACTATCGGCATCGACATCGACCCTCTCGCCACGCTGCTGACTAAAGTAAAATCGACGCCAATCGATTTAGATCGAGTCCTTTGTTCTGGAAACCGCGTTTTAACTAACGCCAAATCCCGGCTAAGCACGCCATACTCGATGCCGACCGAAAGTCCTTGGGATTCCAAGACCTCCTCATTCGTCGATTACTGGTTCACCAAAGACACTCAACTTGAGTTGAGCGCCTTAATCGAGGAAATCAATCTAACTCAAGACGTCGAGGTCCGCCAGTTTCTACTGTTAACCTTCTCTTCTATCATTATCACCAAATCCGGCGGAGTTTCATTAGCGCTGGACTTGGCTCACACGCGACCGCATCGAGTAAAAATGGCGCGTGACGCCGCCGGAACCGAGATATACCTCGATCAGCTCCAAACCAATCGTAGGCTGGACTTTCAAGT
>CAZCEM010000483.1:0-2437 GCA_964497555.1 uncultured bacterium | reverse complement strand
ATTTCCCCCCTGCAAGCAGGGGGGAAAAGTCGGGCGAGACGCCCGACCTACGCGGGGGGGGGAAATTTTCTGGGAAATGAGGCGTCTTCGATGCATTACCTCCGCTGTAAAAAAGAAAATGCACTCCTTAACATGGAACGAATTGTCATTGCTTTCGGGCTTCGCCACAAGGGGCCTTAATAAAGAACCCGACTCTTCAGAAGCCGGGTTCATGTATCCTAAGCACCGTCTTCTCGAGCTTAACCGGTTACAATCTCCCGCCCCAGCGCCCAGATGACTTCCGTGCCGGCGGTTGTGTCCTTTAATTCGTAACCTTTGTCCGCCAATTCTTTCCGAAGTTCATCCGAACGGTGAAACTCCTTGTTCTTCCGCGCCTCCAGCCGCGCCTGAACTAAAGCCTTCACCTCTAAGTCCAATCCCGCCCTGACCGGGAACAACACCCCCAGCACCCGGTCGATGTCGCGCCAGAAACTCAACAACGCCTCGCCCTCCGCTGCGTTAAAAGCTTTCGCGTCATTCAACCGATGGGCGTCTGATACCAGCTCGAACACTGCCGCCAACGCCCCGGCAATTCCCAGATCGTCTTGAATGGACCCAGTGAACGACTGCCGCGCGGTCTGGATCTCCAACAACTCCAAGCGAACCGGCCCCGCGCCCGCTGCGGCCTCAGCCGCATGGCGAAGGGTATCCAGCCGCGACAGGGAAGCCTGCCCGGCTGCCAGGGTCTCATCCGACAAGTTCATCCGCTGCCGGTAGTGCGTCGATAACAACATAAAACGTATCGTCCGCGGCGATAATCCCTGCGCGACCAGTTCCCGCAAGGTGATGATGTTGCCCAGCGACTTGGACATCTTCTCGCCGCGGACGACGATATGTTCGCTGTGGAGCCAATGCCGCGCGAAACCTTTGCCGGTGGCGCAGACTGACTGGGCAATTTCGTTCTCGTGGTGCGGGAAGATGTTATCGACCCCGCCGGTGTGGATGTCGAACTCGGCACCGAGGTATTTCATCGACATAGCCGAGCATTCGATGTGCCAGCCCGGTCGTCCCCGCCCGAAGGGTGAATCCCACCAGACCTCGCCGTCCTCTTCGCTCCAACCTTTCCACAGCGCAAAGTCGCGGAAGTCGTCCTTATCGTATTCATCAGCGTCGATGCGGACCCCTCGAACCATTTGATCCAGCTTCATGCCGGACAAGCGTCCGTATTCTGGGAATCTCGCAATGCTGAAATACACTGATCCGTCGGCAGTGTAAGCGAAGCCCTTGTCCAGCAAAGCCTGCGTCAAGTCTATCATTATTCCGATGTGCTCGGTGGCGGCGGGATAATGCTCAGCCCGCTCGATTCCCAGAGTCGTCATGTCCTCAAAGAAACGTTGAATGAGAGGAGCGGTATGCTGTTTCAACGGAATTCCCGCGGCGCGGGAGGCGCGGATGGTTTTGTCCTCGACGTCGGTCAGATTCATCACCTGAATCACACGATAGCCTGAAAACGCCAGAGTGCGCCGCAGCAGGTCTTCAAACATATAGGTTCGGAAGTTGCCGATATGGGCGTCGGCGTAGACCGTCGGACCGCAGGTGTAAAGACGAACTTCACCAGGATTTATCGACTCAAATGGGACCTTCTTTCTTTGCAGGGTGTCGAAGAAGACTAAGCTCATGATGTCATTCCTTGAAAGCGGCTTGACCTCCGTTCACCTTACCCGGCGCCGCCATGCGTGCGAATTGGCTTATCTGTACCAGATAGCGCACAGCGGTGATCGGCGCGAAGGACACGATGGCATAAGCCAGCCAGATGGCATAGGGCACCTGCATGGTGAGGAGGATTATCATCAATCCCAGCACGGCCATGTATTTGCGTCCGAACTCGTCTGAGGGCATGACCTTGCCGGTATGGCGAATCAGCCAACCATTCATGGCCATAATTACCACGTCGCGGCCGATGATAATGACGCCGATCCAAACCGGCAGATCCCGATAGCGCGCCAGCAGAAAAATCATCACCAGCGTCCACAACTTGTCTGCCAGCGGATCGAGAATCAGCCCCAGTCGGGATTGCTGCTTCAGCCAACGCGCCACGGTTCCGTCCAGATAGTCGGACACATAGGCGAGCAGCAGCAGGATGAAGACCGCCCATTTGATCTCCGGCTGGTCGCTGGGATACAACAACGCAATGGGGACAATCAGGGCGATCCGCGCCAGAGAAATTAAATTTGGCAGTAGCTTGAGGTCTTGGTAAAGCATACCAAATACTCCCGGCAGAGAACTGAATTCTGAAAAAGGACGAATGTCACCTACTAGAAAATTCCCCTTGACTCAAGCTGGCGATGCCATCCAACCCAACGCCCTGGACAAACTCGCCAACTTTCAAACTTTCAAACTTAAATTTACAGAAATGCCTTCATAATGTCCAGCGCTAAATGCGGCGAAGCGACCAGAC
>CAZCEM010000482.1:0-2439 GCA_964497555.1 uncultured bacterium | reverse complement strand
GTGAATCACCGAGCCGGAGCACAGAAACAGGCAGGCTTTGAAAGCCGCGTGGGTCGCCAGATGATAGAATCCGGCGGTGTAACTCCCCACCCCCAGTGCCATCACCATGTAGCCAAGCTGCGACAGGGTCGAATACGCCAGCACCCGCTTGATGTCGTACTGCGCCACCGCGATGGTCGCGGCAAAGATAGCCGTGAATCCGCCCACGTAGGCGATCACCACCGAGGCGTCAAAGCTGAGAATCACGAACAACCGCACCAGCAAATAGACGCCCGCCGCCACCATGGTCGCGGCATGGATCAAAGCCGACACCGGCGTAGGTCCTTCCATCGCGTCCGGCAGCCACACGTGCAACGGGAACTGAGCTGATTTACCGACCGCTCCGCAGAACAGGCACAGACCGGCGACGGTCAGCGCGGTGCCGGCCAGCTTGCCGGCCGCGACGCCCGCCGCCACTTCATGCAGGTTCAGCGTCCCCAGCGCGGTGAACACCAGCAGGATGCCGATGAGCATCCCCGCGTCGCCGACGCGGTTGGTGATGAAGGCTTTCTTGCCCGCGTCCGCGGCGGAATCCTTCTCGTGCCAGAAGCCGATCAGGAGGTAGCTCGACAAACCGACCAGCTCCCAGAAGCAGAAGATGATCAGCAGATTGTCCGCCAGCACCAGCCCCAACATGCTGAACGAGAACAGGCTCAGGAACGAGAAGTACCGCGAATACTTGAGGTCGCCGTGCATGTAGCCGACGCTATATAGGTGCACCAGCGCCGAGATCAGCGTGACCACCACCAGCATAACAATCGACACGTTGTCGAGCAATATGCCGATGCGGAGGGTATAATCGCCCCAGCGCAGCCAGTCGAATTGCCACGATTGCGAGAAGTTCGGGTCGTAATTCATCAGCGCCTGGCTGATGAACAGGTAGATCGACAGCCCCAGCCCGCCCCAGATGGCGATGAGGCTGACCCAGTCGCCCCCGCGAGGGAGATACCGCTTCCCGAAGAATATCAGCAGCGTGAACGCGGCCAGCGGCGCAAGGAGGATAATGAACGCCAGTGTGAACATAGTTTTGTTGCCAGCCCAGGTCTTTGGTCGAATTTTAAACCAGATGGTCGGGTTCGGAGACCCGACCTACGCGAGTGTGTCATCGTAAGGGCGCATGGCAATACGCCTGCATTTTATCTCTTGGAGGGCGGACTTGTAGTCCGCCCATGTCAGGCTGAAAAGCCTGAAATACCCCCCTTCTATTGAAGGGGGGCGGGGGGGTTGGATTACTTCACTCCCTTCTATCTCATAGCCACCAAGACAGTCAAGAACACAACCCCCCTTTAATTCCCCCCTTCAATAGAAGGGGGGAAAGTCGAGCTTCGCTCGACAGAGCGGACTGAAAGTCCGCTCTCCAAGAAGATGGAGTGCCGCAGGGTGTCCACACCCTGCGATGAATGGCATTTCTGGCGCAGGGTGTGGACACCCTGCGCCACAACTTTCAAACTTTCTAACTTTCCAACTTTCTAACTCTTCAAGAGGTCAGCCTGATCGAGGTCGGTCGAGGCTTTGATGCGGTACAGGTTCAAAAACACCGCCAAGGCGACAGCCGCTTCCGCAGCCGCGACGATGATCACAAACAGCGCGGCGACCTGCCCCTGCAGGTTGCCGGCTGAGAAACGCCCGAACGCCACGAAGCTGAGCGCCGCCGAATTCAGCACCAGTTCGA
Source organism: uncultured bacterium (assembly GCA_964497555.1). Lineage (GTDB taxonomy): Bacteria > Electryoneota > AABM5-125-24 > Hatepunaeales > Hatepunaeaceae > CAZCEM01. Next base: position 728 of record CAZCEM010000482.1, on the reverse strand, counting down.
TGCCCATCAGCGCGGCGATGGCGTTCTTGCGGGTCATGATAGCCAGCAGCCCCAGGCAGAACATGGCGGCGGCGATCAGCAGATAGACCGTCAGGTTATTCATTGTCCATCCCCCGGAAGAGCCGCGCCATCCGCATCGAGCCGATGAGGGCTGCCAGCAGCAGCACGCTCGCCATCTCAAACGGGGCGAGATAGTCGGTCAACAGCAGCCGCCCCAGCTCAGCGCTGGTGGGACCAGCGGGCGCCGGATTGGAAGCCCAGGGCGTCGTCCAGATCAGCCAGCCCAGCCCGACCGCCAGCAAGCCGACGGGGATCAGCGCCAGATAGCGCTGGTGGGTGATCTGGGGGATTTCCAGCGAGGAAATCCGGGTGGTCATGAACACGCCGAAGATGATGAGGATCAGGATGCCGCCGACATACACCATCACCTGCGCGGCCGCCATAAAGTCAGCGCCCAGATAGACGTACATCGACGCCACTCCCACCAGCGTGAACAGCAGCGCGAACGCGCTGTAGATGATCCGGCTGTGGAACACCACCACCATCGCCGAGCCGACGGTCAGCGCGACGAAGGCGAAGAAAACTAAAGTTGCAAGAAGGTTCATGTTTTAACACAAAGGACACGAAGGACACGAAGGGACTGAATGTGATTTGAGTGCAAGGCGTATAATAATGATGAATGCCTAGAAACGGGAGATCCGCTTAAACACTCCCTCGTAAGGTAACCC
>CAZCEM010000481.1:0-2439 GCA_964497555.1 uncultured bacterium | reverse complement strand
TCCAGGGTGCCGCAGCATGACGCCAGCCCGCCTTTGTGGGACAACTCATTGACCAATTCGTCCCGCGTAACCTTGCCACTGAAGCATTGCTCCACCAGCGGCCCAATCGTCAGCCCCCTGGCCCGTTCCGGTGAATAAGGACCCCTTCCCAGCAGCGCATCGTTCACGTCGATGATTCGACCGCCCAATACCGCTGAAATAGACGATCCCCCTCCAAGATGAGCTACAACGAACCGACTGTCTTCAAGTTTGACTCCCAGGTCAGCCGCGGCTCGCCGCCTAACTGTTCCACATTGCGCAAAATCATCCCTTCGTTGACGGGTGCAAGCGAGTGGGAACGGTGGCAGCGTTGCTCTTCTTGATGCTGAATGGCCAGGAAATCACGGCGACCGAGCAAGACCTTGAGGCGATGGTTCTGAGCGTCGCTCGGGGAGAACTCGACAAAGAGGGGATCGCCGCGTTCTTCGTCAGCAACACCACTGATTCGGCTAAGTAGTAGACGACCCACCTTCAGTCCAGCTCCTCCACATCCGCATCTTCAGTGTCATCGAACTCTCCTGGTAACGCCCGAACTTCTTTGCCGTCTGTCAGAGCCCGAGGCCGTCGTCGGGCTTTGTCGATGAGGTCCAGCGCCCATTGCGCCGGGCTGGGAAGGTTACGCCTGCCCCTGCGAAAGCAGGGATCGGTGCCTTTCCGGGCATGTCTGGTGCCCTTCAGCTCTTCCAGACGCCGGATCAGGGTCTTCGACAGAAAATCGAGCGACAATCTCCCGCTCCCCAAGCTTGCTTTTCCCCCCGAATCTTAGTATATTAAAAACTTTGAAAAAAATCATCTTCGCCAAGGCGAGGTTAACCGAGGAACCATCGTAGGAGGCAAAAAGACTACAGCAGTTGGACCAAAGAGCAGCTTACCGAGCACATCAAGAAGCTGGAAAAGCGCAAGAAATACGGGCTGGTCTGGGATGAAGAACGCACCAAAGAGGAGTTTGAGCAGCGAACTCAGAACGCACTGCCAGTGCTCGTCAGCGTCCCGGAACTCGACGTCCTTACCGATCCCAACCAGCCTACCCATATCCTCATCGAAGGCGACAACTACCATGCCCTCTCAGTGCTGAACTATACCCACGAGAAGTCCGTGGATGTGATTTATATTGATCCGCTGTATAATTCTGGAAATAATACATGGAAATATAATAACCGGTATATTGAAAAGGATGACGTATTCATGCATAGTAAATGGCTCACATTTATGGATAAGCGCCTTAGACTTGCTAAACATCTGTCAACTGAAAAAGGCATTCTAATCTGTACTATTAACCAGTGCATAATCTACTGATCATCCTATTCCTTCTCCGGTCGGCGCTGAGTGCTCTGTAGGTTTGAACGCACATTCCTTTCTAATTCCGCCTTGGTCGCAGCACGCTTGCGCCCAACAGCATTGCTCTTTACGTCATTGTTCAGGTACTCGTCCGGATTCAAATCTGGGCTGTAAGTCGGCAAATGGAACAGCCGCAGCCACTTCTCATGTTCCGGTTTGCTAACCCAGTCCTTGACGGCCTTCGCTCGATGCGGACTGTAATTGTCAACTATCAAAAACACCTTGCGGTCGGTGGACTTTATCAGACGGCCAAGGAACTTTATGAACACCGCCGACGTGAATCGACCGCTGAAGACCATGAACCTCAGCAGTCCCCGATTGGTGACAGTCGATATCATATTAAGGCTGAAACGCTTGCCAGTGCTGGCTACAACCGGCGTCTTGCCCTTCCAGCCCCAAGTGGTGCCGCACTGGTGGTCGCTGCGAAAACCGCATTCGTCGCCCCAATGGATATCGGCTTTTTCGGACTTAGCTTGTTCGCGAATTGCCGGATAATCGACTTCCAACCACTGCTTGACGGCTTCAGGATTCTGTTCCAGCGCCCGTTTGGCGGGTTTCTGGGGAGTCAAGTTCCAGTCTTTCAGATAACGTCCGACCGTCCAGCGCGACAGGGTGATGCCAAAGTGCTTCTTGATGTACTCTGCCACGCCTTCGCGGGTCCACAGTGCCCAGGGTAGTTTGACTTGATCGGGGCAGTGGTCGATGATGGTTCGGACGGTCTGGGCGGCTTGCCAGGGTTGGAGTTGTTTGCCGGGCGGGCGGCCTTTTTTCTTGTTGTTCAGGGCTTCCCGGCCGCCTTCGCGGAACAATCTCATCCAGGTGATGACAGAGGCGCGGGACACGCCGAAGACTGTGCAGGCTTCGGGCTGGGGCAGGCCTTTGTTGACCGCATCAACCGCGTGTTTCCGCAGCGCTTCTTGCGCTTCCGGTGAAAGTTTTCTTGCGTCGTTGTTTCTCATAATGGTAATATACAATGTTATTCGTATGATGTCAAGTATTTGCTGCACTTATTAAGGGGTGCATTTAATTCTGAACATAGTGCTTAACGGCACGGTCGCATCA
>CAZCEM010000480.1:0-2440 GCA_964497555.1 uncultured bacterium | reverse complement strand
GTTGCGCGGCCAAGCCGGCAATCAGGCCGGCCAGCACGTCCCCGCTGCCGCCGGAAGCCATCCCCGCGTTGCCGGTGGGATTGAGATACTGCCGTCCGTCCAACGCTGTGGTCAGCGTGGGCGAATCCTTCAACACCAGCGTAACGCTACGAGCCTGAACGAACTTCGTCGAGGTCTCAAAACGTTCCGACAGCCACTGTGCCATCGGCTGCCCCAACAGACGGCTGAATTCGCCCGGATGCGGCGTCAGGATGGCGTCCTTCGGAAGGGCTGCTATCAACGACGGATGCTCCGCCAGCAGATTCAGCCCATCCGCGTCGATGACCACCGGAACATGGATATACTTGAACACCTTCTCTAACAGCCGAGCCGTTTCCGGATCACGCCCCAAGCCGGGGCCGATTGCGACCACTGTCGCCCAATCCAGCCGCGCTTGCAACTCCGACGAGAAATCGTCTGCCAGCGTTCCCCTCGAGGTCTCCGACAGCGGCAGCGTCATGGCTTCCACCAGACGGGACTGAATGATCGCGCTCTGGCTGCGGGGCGTTCCCACAGCCACCAGCCCCGCTCCCGCTCTTAGGGCTGCTTCGGCAGCCAGGCAAGCCGCGCCCATGAAACCTGGGGAGCCGGCCAGCAGAAATACATATCCCATGTCCCCCTTGTGAGCGGCGGGATGACGGCGAGGAATAGCCCGCCGGACGTCGCGCTCCTCGGGGATGTGCAGGCGGAGGTTCTGCGCCGCGACAACGCTGGCGGGGATGCTGATGTCAGCAATCGTCACCTTGCCGGATTTCTCGCGCCCCGGCGGGATTAACAGCCCTCGTTTCGCCAGCCCGAAGGTTACGGTTACCTCCGCCTCCACCGACGAAGCCGCCGCCGCGCCGCTGTCGGCTTCCACCCCCGAAGGTATGTCCACCGCCACCACCGGCGCAGGGATGGCGTTGATGAGGTTGATCGCCGCAGCGTACAGCCCCTTGACCTCGCCCTGAAAGCCCGTGCCCAGCAGCGCGTCGATGATCAGGTCGAAGCTGGACGTGGAAGAGGGCAGGTCTTCAGCAGTCTTAACTTCCGCCAGCGAACCGCCTAATTTTTGATACAACTCGCAGTTGAACTTCGCGTCACCGGTCAGATGCGCCGTTTCGCCGAGGAGATAGACGCTTGCCGAGGCGCCGGCGTTCAGCAGATGTCTTGCGGCAGCGAAGCCGTCGCCGCCGTTGTTGCCCTTGCCGCAGAATACGGCGATGCGCCGCTCGTTGGCGTCGCCGCCGAGCATCTCCATCACCTGAAACGCCACCGCCCGCGAGGCGTTCTCCATCAGAACCAGCCCCGGCAGCTTCAGGTATTCGATGGCGGTGCGGTCGCATTCGCGCATCTGCGCCGAGGTCGCAACCGGAATCATGGCTGCGTCTCCAGCTTGATGATGTCATGCAGGTGGATGATGCCGATGACCTTGTCCGAGCGGTCCACCACCGGCAGCGAGGTGATCGAGTGGGATTCCATCAGCCGCAGCGCCGCAGCCGACAGCATCTCCGGCGTGGTGGTCTTGGGTTTGGGTGTCATGACCTGCTCGGCGGTCAACTCCAATGCGTTGGCTTCGCGCTCCAACAGCCGCCGCAGGTCGCCATCGGTGATGACGCCCATCAGCCGCCCGTCGTCGTCGACCACGCAAGCCACGCCCAGCCGCTTGGCGGACATTTCGATTATAACTTCCGCCATCGGCTCGTTGGGACGCACCAGCGGCAAAGCGCTGCCACGGTGCATGTGGTCGCTGACCTTGACTAGCATTTTATGTCCTAAAAGCCCGCCGGGGTGCAGCGAGGCGAAGTCCTCCTCCCGCACGCCCCGCGCTACCAGCAGCGCCACTGCCAGCGCGTCGCCCACCCCCACTGCGACGGTGTTGGAAGCGGTGGGCAGCAGGCCGTAGGGCCAGGGGTGATGGGGGACGCCCACGTCGAGTGTCACATCAGCGGTCTGCCCCAGGGCGGAATCGGGGTGGCCGGTGAGGGCGATGACCGGCACGCCCAACAGCTTGAAGCGGGGGATGATTTCGATGAGTTCACGGGTTTCGCCGGAGTAGGACAGGGCGATGACCACGTCGCCGGCGGCGACCACGCCCAGGTCGCCGTGACCGGCTTCGCCGGCGTGCAGGAACAGGGACGGGACGCCGGTGGAGGACAGCGTGGCGGCGATCTTCTTGCCGGCGATGCCAGACTTGCCCAGCCCGCTGATGATGACCTTCCCGCGGCATTCGCGCAGCAAGCCCAGCGCCCGCAGGAAAGCTTCGCCGAGGCGGTCGGTCATCAAGTTAAGGGCTTCGCATTCGAGGCTCAGCACCTGACGGCCGACAGCCAGCAGGTCTTCGGACGACACCACGCTGCTGCCGTTGAATCTATCGAGCATGGGGTCTTGTTTCCAAAGTTTTCGGTATATAATTATCCTT
>CAZCEM010000479.1:0-2441 GCA_964497555.1 uncultured bacterium | reverse complement strand
GCCAAACCAACCATCACCTGAAACATAACTCCTCCGAAGTCAAGCGCTTCCGTTTCTCCATAAAACAAAATAGCCTCTCTTCCCTGCCCGAAGCCGGGAAAAGAGGCTATCGCTGGTATGTCCGCTGCCGAGGGTTCCACCTTAGCTGCCTTCACTAGACCTAAGACAATTAATCTTTGACCAGCCTAAAAACGCGATCGGGGTTAAAGGGTTGAACTCGGAGCTTCACATATCTTCACAACGCTAATTTAATCGGACGTTGGCGGCCACGCAGTAGTTACCACTTATTCTGCAGCCTTCTGTCCATTGACTACTGCCCACTGAGCACTGACCACTGAGCACTGAACCTTTCCGTCACCATTCAGTTCCGCCATTTCTGTTACGAGGCAACGGGAAAAAAACATGCCCGCTTCGCCTTTCAGCCTTGCGGATTTTAAAAGGAATCCTCAGCGCGTGGTGAGGACACCTTGCGCCATACTCCATCCAGCGCGGTTATTACCGCTTTATCCGCCGCCCTTTGTCCTCGGTGACAAACAGCCAGCCGACTACCTCGCCTTCATTTAAACCGGCGTCAGCGTCCCAGAAGTCGCCGTTGCGCAGCGACCAGGAGCTGGTGTCGTTAGCGGGGATTTCACCCACCTCAGCTTTCAGCGCTGCAAAGCGCTGCTGCCACTTTGACATGTTAGATGCCCTCAGATCCACCCAGCCGCCCTCCGCCCAGCGGTCTATCTGCGCTTCATCCAAATCGAATACATGCCGCCACGGATCCTTGGGCACATGCACCGTCGGACCACGCAGCAGCGACTTCCCGTCGGGCAGCAAAATCGGTATGCCAATGGACACTATCCGGCTTCGCAGGTCGCTGTTCCGCTTTATTAAAGCGGTGAGCTGCGCTGAAAGCTGCTCCGGCGAAGCCGCTGTCACGCCATTGATGCTCTTTGCCACCCGCTTCAGCAGGTTGGCTTCGTGCAGCAGTTTCGACAGGCGCGGCGGGCCGAGCAGTTCATAAGCGACACTGTCTTCTTGGTGCTCGCTCACCAATTTGTTCATCTTTTTAATTGCGCAGGCGCGCAGAACCCCGGCGCGGTAGGTCGGACCCAGCACCGCTGAATCCAACGCCCCGACGATGTCCCTGCCGCTGTTGCCGCCTTCTATCTCCCAAATTAGACAGTCGGCGATCTCCTCAGGCGTAACGAATTCCATCTGCTCAGCGGCAGTGATGGCGGTGAATTCACCCAGCGAGAAGATGCCGTTCTCACCGGTGTCGATGAACACACCCTGCAGGTTGCGGTTCAACTTTTCCAAGCCTTTTGGTTCGCGGGTGTCGAAGTGACCTTCGAGTGCGACAGCTTTATCGAAGGCGCAATCGTACAAGGGGATGGGCACGCCGCCCTTACAAACCTCGCCGCGTCCGATGCGCTTCCAAGCGATGGAGGCTGCGGGCTTAATCTCCTTAATGTATGGTGCTGAAGGCGTGCGCCCCATCAGAAACAGCAGCAGCGATTGGGCGCCGGCCATGCAGGATTTTGACAGCAGCATCCGCGAGGGGCGGTCTTCCGAGTGCGTGTAGGGGATGTTCAATCCCATGCCGCCGGTGCCGCAGGTGCCGACCTTTATGTAAGAGAAAACCCCCGCTGCTTCCATCGCGTGCTGCAACACCTGCATGTGACGCACGAGCTGCGGGACATACAGACTCGCCAGCAGGGTCTCGATTTCCTTGTGCAGCCCCTCGGACAGCTTACCGGCGCGGCTCTCGCGCAGTTCGCCCAGCAGCCGCAGCCCGGTGGAATAAACGTCTTGATAGGCGAGGATGGTCGCAGAGTTCACGCAGTCGATGATGACTTCCGACCGGCAGCCGGTGATGAGTTCATGCAGATAAAATTTATCGTACTCATTATCGCGGATGGGCTCCAGTACATCTTGAATCAGCGTCATGCGTTTATCGGGATCGCTCAGCAGCTCGCCGCGGGGGGTATCCTTAAACTCGCTGCGGACAAAGATGTTGCCCCAAGTGGGGGTGAATTCAATACCTGGCGCCAGCGGCCGCAGTTCAGCGCAGGCTTCTTCAGCCTGAGCCTGAGTCAGCGAGCCGATGATTATTCGCTTCGGCGCATGGGAGATTAGCTTCCTGCAGATTGCTGTTCCCACTAAGCCCCAGCCGCCAAGGATTAAAATGCTCTTTCCTTTGATCTCCATGCCAATGGCTCCTTGCATCTTGGGAAGAATGAACCGAATATGTGAAATCCTCCCCGGGATGGGAGGAGAAGGGAGGTTCAGATGTAGTTTTGACTATTAATGGGTGCAAAATCATTTGGTCGTTCGTTGACATTTCCGCGAACGTGGGAATCCAGCCCTAATTCCTTCTGGATTCCAGCTTTCGCTGGAATGAGGCGTCTTCGACGCATTACCTCTGTTGTAAAAAAGAAAATGCACCCCTTAAT
>CAZCEM010000478.1:0-2444 GCA_964497555.1 uncultured bacterium | reverse complement strand
ATGAAGCAGATTAAGCAGATTGTGGAACAGAAGGCGGGCGGGCGGTTGAACCATCAGTTTAATCTGCTGTGAATCTTCCGGACGGCTTGACACCACGTAGGTCAACCGTCTCGGTTGACAAGCGAGACGCTTGTTCTACGCGACCACATCCTATTTTCATTCTTTATTGTGCTGCGCGCAGCTTGGGATTTCCCGTGAAAGCGGGAATGAAAGTGGAGAGGTTCGTCGCAGGTTGATTTTTGAATTATCGGACAGACTTTGAAACTCCGCCCTCCCTGGACGAAGGATGCGCTCCCCGCCGGAGGCCCAAAAACCGGATGTTGCCATCCGGTCTGGTCAGGTGTGCGATGATGGAAGTGTGACCGCCGGGGAGACAGCGGATCCTCCCCGGCAGGTCGGGAAGCGCAGCTATCGGTTACCCGATTAAGCCGGCTATCTGCTGCGGGACCATGTTCGCCTGAGACAGCATGGCTACGCCCGACTGGCTCAGTATCTGGCCCCGGACAAAGGCGGACATTTCCGACGCGATGTCGGCGTCGCGGATCTGGGATTCGGACTTGGAAGCGTTCTCACGGGACACCTGGAGGTTATGTACCGTGTGCTGCAACCGTTCGACATACGAGCCGAGACGGGTTCGTTCGGCGTCTTTGAGGGAAATGGCCTGATCGACTGAGTCGATGGCGGTTTGCGCGCCAGTGATGTTGGTCAAGATGACGTCGGCTAATCCCAGCGCCTCGGAACCCATGTCTGAGAACACCACTGCGTAGTGATCGGACGAGGAAGAGCCGATGTGGAAGGTAATGCCTTCCGACGAATAGGTCCCATCCATCAACACCTTCGTGTTGTAATTGGTGCTCTCGGAAATGCGGGTGATTTCCGATTTGAGCTGCTGGAATTCAGTGTCCAGCTTGGTGCGGTCGTCATCGGTCAACGCGCCGTTCGCGCTTTCCACCGCTAAGGCTCTCATGCGTATCAGCATCTCATCGATGATTGACAGCGCCCCTTCGGCGGTGTCGATCAGGTTCATGTCGTAGTTGGCGTTGCGCTCGGCTTCGTCCATACTGGCGATCTGAGACCTGAACTTTTCGGAGATTGCCAATCCCGCGGGATCTTCCCAGGCGTGGTTGATTCTGAGACCGCTCGACAGTCGATCCACCGTTTTGTCCATGTCGAATTGTGTGCGCTGAAGATTGCGCTGCGCCGTCATGGACAAGATGTTGTGGTTTACGCGAGTGCTCATCGGTTTTTCTCCTTAATCTATCAGTATTAAACTTTTTTTCAAAGGTCTTGGTTGGGGAACCAGAAGACGCGGTCAGGTTTTTAGTTTCGCGACTCTTCCTCGCGAACGCGCTCGAACAGCTTTTGAAGCAGGTAATCGGACATGGTTTCGGCTAACTCGTCCAGCCGCCGGTCCTGGGAGTCGGGAGGCGATTTGGTACGACTCATTTGGCCGTTGAGCTGTCGGCGGGCGCCATCAAGGGTGAAGCCATCAGTGTTCACCAGGTGGTCGATCTTCTTGATGATATCGACCGTCCTCTCGTCGTAGCGACGCTGATTCCCATCGGTTCGCAGCGGAGCCAGGAATTCCTGAAACTCCTTTTCCCAGAAGCGAATGGTCGATTTCGGGACCCCGGTGATGGCGTTCACTTGACTTATTGAAAAGAGCTTCTCAGCGGGACCTGATGTGGGGGTCATCTTCCTTCCTTTCATTCCGGGGTTAAACTTTACTTTCGCTTTTTCTATCGGCATAAATCGAACCGAACTTTAACTTTCCTTCAAGACTTCTTCATAAAATCTCGATCCGAATTTAAAAATAGTTCAAGCTGAAATTAAATCCAAACCGAAGCCAACGCGGCACGGGAGGTTCTCATTCTGCGCAGACAGGACCTTTCAACCGCAGGGTGGTGCCAGCCACGGCACGCGAAATCTCTTTCACATTAAGAAGTTATTGACTTGTCGGCGGATATGAGAATATTACAGGTCGATGTGAAGGATTATCGTCCTGCCAATGGGGCTATTCTTAAAGCTGAAGACGAAAAATCCTTGAGAGCATGATCTGTAATAGTGAAAGCGATTGACGGATTTTTCTTATGGAGAATGAGCGGGCAAGCGCAAATGTATTCCGGACTCCTCGTTCAATTTTGGGGAGTAAGGCGTACAAGACGTCGGCGGAGCGGAATGTAATTTCCATCCGAGTCATAGCTCAGGTCTGTCTCTATTGACTCATGCCGTCAAGTGTTTTATATCGTTTGGTTAAGATATCAACGGGGACAGAATCTAATGGATGTTGACTGTCATTCCCGCGGAAGCGGGAATCCGTAAAGACGCATCATTCCAGCGAAAGCTGGAATCCCCAAAGACGCATCATTCCAGCGAAAGCTGGAATCCGCAAAGACGCATCATTCCAGCGAAAGCTGGAATCCGCAAAGACGCATCATTCCAGC
>CAZCEM010000477.1:0-2445 GCA_964497555.1 uncultured bacterium | reverse complement strand
GGGACGAGCGGATTTGCTTGGCTTCCGGAAGGATTATGCTTCAGCGGTTAAAAACCTCGACAGTCTTAAGACCGATTCAGAAGGCCTTACCAAGGATTACGCGCTGTGGAAATTGTTCGAAATACATCGAGAGGCAGGTGATGATCAGACTGCTCTGGGCGATCTGCAAGACCTCATCGACCGGGGGAATTCCCTCCGACGGGACGAGGCTTTAATGCTGGCGGGTGATTTGTGCTCCCAATCACTCCTAATGACCGAAAAAGCTGCATATTATTTTGAGCAGGTCTTGATCGACTATCCTTTAAGCCCCTTGGCGGATCAAGCCCGCCGCCGTCTGAAACAACTGGCGGTCGAAGCGTCCTGAAGTGGAAGAACGCCCGCGTCTTGCAAAGACTTGCGCTTTAGGTTTTTACTTGATAAAATATGAAACCGAGTGCCGGGAGCACGTTGAGGCAGCAACCGAGACCCTGCAATGCTCCAAAGGGAGCTTGACATTATCCGTGGATGTTTTGAAAACTTTTCAACAAGAGGAACCGCCCCGCCGGTTCACTTGAGAATGAGGCGCTGGTGAAGGCTGAGCATCAACCCAAGCAGGAGCAACCGGTCGATTCGCTCAAGCTGCGGGAGCAGCAGGCGATTGTTGACGGACTGCGCGATGGACTCGCCATCGTTCACAACGGCGAGGTCATCATCCATAACCGCAGTCTGGAAAAGTTGCTTGATTTTGCGTCCGACGAAGTCAACCTTGACAATCTGGTCGCCAGGTTGAGCTTAACGGAGAACGCCACGGCGCGCAGTTGCGTTCAGCGGCTGAGGTCGCATTTGCAGCTTGGACCGATCCAATTTGACATCACGCTGCCTTCGGGTGAGGCGCGGACGGTTGAGTTGTTGACTCGCGTCATTAACCTTCCGGGAGTCTCTGCGCTGCAGATAATGCTGACGGATTTGACGCGCGAATATGAGATCGCGATGGAGCTTTTTGACACCCTCACCCTGTTGAACTCGGTGTTTGACGCTATTGAGGAGGCTATTTTTATTCTTGACGAGAAAGACCTGACGTTGCGCAGTTCCAACATCGCCACCACCAAGAGACTAAAAATTGACCGCGCTGCTTACAAGGGGCAAACGTTGTGGAATCTCTTCGGTGATCCCCAAGACGCCCATCGGTTTATAGCCGATATTCGGCAAGAGCTGCCCAAATCCAGAACGCTGCATTTCAATTTTGAGATGCGCCGCGGCGATGGGGTTCTTATCCCGGCAATGCACACGGTTACCGGAGTTCGCGACAGCAAAGGGCAGACTCTGGCGATTATGTGGGTTATTTCAGACATGTCGCAGCGGGTTTTTATGAAACGAGCCTTGGCGGAAGTCGAAAACCGCTACCGGATTCTGTTTGACCGAGGCGGAGACGCCACCTTCATTATCGACAACGAAAGTCTGCAAATAATCGACGCCAATCAAGCCGCCGAGGAGCAACTCGGCTACACCCGCGCCGAACTTATCGGCCGAACCGTGTTTGACATCACACCCAGCAGCCGCCATGCCCAACTGAAAGCCGACATCGCGCTGGTCTCGCTGAAAGCAGCGAGTTCCACGCTTCATGGGATTAATCTCGCCAAGGACGGTCATGAGATCCCCGTCCAGACCAGCATGGTGGCAACTTCCTTCGGCGGTCGGAAGGTCATTATCTCGGCATGCCGGGACATTTCCGAGCAGATTGAGCGCGAGGCGGAGCGGGTGCGGCTGGAAAAGCTCGAGGCGGTCCGCCAGATAACTGGGGGTATAGCGCACGAAGTCAGCCAGCCGCTTCAGGGCTTGGTGACAATAGCGGATTTGTTGGATAGTCCGGAGACGCCGGTGGAGATGCAGCGGTCGCTAGCAGAGAAGATTCCGGATCTGGTCACCCGAATCGCAGATTTGTTGAATAAGATGAAAGGCATTGTGCGGCTGGCAACCCGTCCGTATGTCCAGCGCAACGACATCCTTGATTTCGACCTCTCGACCATGCGTCCGCGGATGATAGTGATAGAATCTTCCCAGGAACTGGACGCGATGGTGACAAAGGTGGCTACTGCGCAGGGTATTGAGGTGTTTTCGACGGATTCGTTGACGGAGGCACAACTGCTGTTGGCGAAAGGAGACTTCGATATTTTAATGTGCTGTAATCCCTGCAACACTAAAGAGGGTGCGGACTTTCTGAGCAAAGTGAACCGTCAATGGCCTCATCTCGCAGTGATAAAACTGCCTGACAACGATAAGAAATCGAGCTTGACCGTCGAATCGGAGCTGATACGGCTGTTGAATGATAATTTCTTTTCCAAATGGGATTAGAGGCTGACTGGAAACAAACGTGATGCGGATATTACTGGGTGCATAATCATTTGGTCATTAGCTGTCATTCCTTATTAAATGCACCCATTAATAATAACGCGGGAGAGGGGGGTG
>CAZCEM010000476.1:0-2452 GCA_964497555.1 uncultured bacterium | reverse complement strand
TTCGCAGCGCCCAAGCCGCGCGGGTGGAAGATCAGTTGTTGACGCTCAACAGCGCAGTGCAGGAAGGAGGGGTATCAAAAAAATCGTCACATCGTCATATAATCGGCGTATCTGCGGATGGGGGTTAGATATACGCGGTGACGGAATTATAATAGAAGGGTGAGGAAAGTTAATTCATCAGCGTGAGCTTCTTGATGATACTCTGGTTGCCGGTTTTTAGACGGGCCAGATACAAGCCCGAAGGCAGCCCTTCGGCGCTCCATTGGACGGTATGGACACCGAGGGACATTTCAGCATTTGTCAACACTTCCACCAGACGACCGTTAAGGTCGAAGATCGACAGGTTGACCGGGCTGCGGAAGGGCAAGGTGTAGCGGAAGGCAACGGTGGAATTAAAGGGGTTGGGGAAGGCTGGGTACAACGCAAATGCCAACGGCAGTTGGCGGTCTTCGGAAACAGCCGAACCGCGTATAGCCGCGCTTAAGGAAACCGCCCGAACCCGACCCGCGGAATATATCGACAGACGTGCAGAATAACTCCCAGCCGTATCCGACTGGAAATAAACCAGTACATTAGCCGTTTCATTCGGGGGAAGCTGCATTCCATCAGCCCGGTCGCAGGTAAATCCTGCGCCTGTCACCCGAAGGCTGTCTATCTCGATAAGCTCATCCGCGCGATTTTCGATTTCAACAGTGTCCAGCGCTACTAATCCCAAATCCACCTCGCCGAAATCAATAGCTTCAGGCGTTACGGTTAAATCCCAAACTCCAAGCAACTCCCCGACGTCATAAACGCTGACGTCGGAATAATCAGCCACATAAAGGAAGCCCCGCTCCTCATCGACCGCCACGCCCGACGGCCGATCCGGCGTGTCGTAGAAGCCGACCTGTTCCGGACGCTCCGGGTTTGACAAGTCGAAGATGCGCACACCGGAATCAAAGTCGCCGATGATGAGGTGATTGCGCGCGATGATCGCCTTTGATCCGGATTTTACAGCGTTGGTGGCATAAACCTCGCGAGGATTCAGGGGGTCTTCAATGTTCACGACTGACATCCCCGAAGCTCCAATGTAACCGCCAACCAGATATAGATAGTCCCCTTGCCGGACGCCGTCCGCTCGGTAACCGCTGAGCTGCCCCCAGGAACCCACCCGGCGAAGATTTCGAGGATCGCTCCAATCGTAGGTTACTATGCCGTTAAACTGTGCGTTCACAACGGCGGTAACTATTAAGTAATCTCCTTCAACAAAGATTTTTTGATGCCGCGTATGGTCATCGGAGTCGTAAATGGTCAATATCTCAGGGTGAACAGGATCTCTGACAGAAAAGATGTACAGACCAGGATCTCCAGCAGCGAAAAATATATTATCTCCATGCATTGTCATGTTCTCGTTGGTTCCGATTCGATCATCATCAGGTCCTCCACCGAGAAGCTGAACCGGGCGTTCCGGATTGCGAATGTTGAAGACGTTCAAAGACAGATCATCCCCGCCGATGTACGCCAGACTATCTTGGAGGATAATGCAGCCAAGGGTGGAGAGGTCTTCATCTCCACGATCGATTAAAGAGTCAACTTCAGCAACCTGAACCGGCCGGTAAGGATCAGCTACGGAATACACCCGCAAGCGACCGGCGGGGCCGTAACCATGTTCCGTCTCCACCGGCCAGATCCCGGGCTGGCTGTCCGGCACGTAGAGGTAATTATCCCGATACGCAACAGCCTTGAAAATCCCGTTGGTACCGTTCACATGCTGCAGGCTTGGATGGCGCGGATCGGAGACATTGATGATCTTCAATCCGCGGGTGCGAGCCGGGGAGAACACAAAATTACCACGAAAGTCCATCATGCCAGTGCTGGTCAGGTTTGGAGTACACAGGTGACCCGGAAGGGAAATAAAATTAAGATTTCTTACATTGGTTATGCTAAAATATGTGCCTTGATCGCCGTACAGATAACCGTTATTATACACAGCACCCACAAAATCCAGGTTTCTGAATCTTGCGATTTCCTGAATGTCATTAACATTAGAGATATTGAGAACCCGCATAGTGTCAGAAGATACATAAGCGATGTCTCCGTTAATCCCGAACATCGGACCGCAACGGCTTTCTATGTACTGAGCCGCCATCGTTATATTACGAGGGACACTCACATCAAAGCCCGTCAAATAAAATCCAACATCGTGAACAACAGTCCAGAGAATTGAATTCCTTAGGATTAGTCTTTGACTTCCTTCAAAATCTTCTAAAAAAGAAATTACATTTGGATTACGCGGATCGCTGACATCAACGCTATAAATCCCTGGAAGGTAGTTCTCGCGTGTTAAAAATGCGATGTCTCCACCAACTGTAATTCCATAAGCATTTCGGACTTCCTCACAAGCACCCAGTTCCTCAACCACTTCCAAATCTGAAACATCATAGATTCGCAACCCTCCGGACCCGTCAGCTAC
>CAZCEM010000475.1:0-2460 GCA_964497555.1 uncultured bacterium | reverse complement strand
TACTATGTCATGGAGATATTGGTTCCCGGTAATTTGGTCGTGAATAAGAAGGGGTAAAAGTACACGCTTCAACGACTTCCGGTCATTCTGCATTCTGCATTTACCGGAGCAAAACAACTTTACGCGTGAACCGATTCTGACCATCCTCCATGGTCAGGAAATACACCCCCGACCGCCAATCCGAGGCGTCGAGGATGATGGAGTGTCTCCCGCGGTCTCGATCCGAAAACACTCTTTCGGCCACCGTCCGCCCGGTCAAGTCATAGATTTTCAGCGTGATGGCTGTGAAGCCAGTGGCTTGATAGACAACGCTTAAACGGGAATTAAAAGGTTGGGGGAAAGCGCTTAGAAACTCGAAGGCGACCGGAGCGCTGAATTGATCTGGTTCAGCCTTTCCGGGACTATCATCCGAGACATGCTGGAAGTAGTAATTATCGTCAGCGGCCGCGTTAATTCCTTCATTCTCCCGCGTCCAGACCAACAGGAAGTCGCCAGAAGGCGTAGATGCAACCTCCTTAAGCTCATCCCACCACCCTAAATCGGAAATCAGTTCGCCGAGGGGGTTCCAGCCTGGCGACAGTCCTTCCGGTGTGAAATGGAAAACCCATAAGCCTGACCGACGCGATCTGCATGCAATCCACACACCCCCGCGGCTATCTGGAGCATATTTCAGGTAATCGCCATCGCTGACGATCAAGTAAAATTCAGGATTACACCCATAAGGCGGCATCAGTCGTTCCCCCGCTTGAGTCAGGCACTGGACGCCAAATTCGATATGTTGAGTAGGGATGATCCAGATGTTGTCGAGGGAAGTCAAGAGCTGATAGGGCGGGGTGTAGCCATCCCACTCATATTCGCCTCGCCAGGGTTCGGCGTAGGGATAGACTCTGCGGGTGAAACCGCCTTCCCGTTCGAACTTCTGCAGGTAACAGTCCAAACCTTCATCGGATTGCTCCATAAAACCGATCCAGAAGCCGCCGTCATCAGCGGGAGCCGCGCCGAAGATATTTGAATTTACCGGATCCCGTGGGAAGATATACGGCGATTCCCAAAGCGGTTGACCGTCGTAATCGGCAGCCCACACCGCGCCGGAATCAGCGCTCCAGTCGAGGACGTGATAGACGGCGTCGCTGCTGACGGCAAAGGTCACCATTCCACTGACTATTGGAATTGGATACACGGCGGGGGTTATATAACGCCATTCCAGTTCGCCGTTGGCTACGCGGAACTTAGCGGTGAAGCCCACCTCCTCCCGAACGCCGTTGACATTATAAAGAGTGGTCATTATAAACAGGCTCTGGCTGTCAGGGGATACAAAGGCTGCATATTCAGGCACCGACGAAGTCCACTCCCCGATATCGTACTGCTGATCCCAAAGCAGCTCGCCCTCGTCGTTGAAGGCTTTCGCGTGCAGCCAGGACTCGAAGAAGATATTGACGCCATTCACCCTGAAGGAAAAACGGGGATACCGGCCCTGGTTGCGGTCGGGTAATACGACCGTCCCGTTGTATTCGCCAACGATTCCTCCCTGCGGGTTCATAGTGGTCATGGTGTAGCCAATCCAGGGCTGACTGAACAGGCAGCGATATTGGCCGTCTTCATCGATCCAGTGAAGGGGAAGCTGAGGGTCAAGGCGCTCTTGAGTGCCTATATCAATGAAGCCCTCAACCGCGGGACGGCCTTCGCGGTCGTAATAGTTAAACCGATTGGTCCCGCCCGCTCGATTATACCAATTGGAGTATCCCCAAATCCAGAAGCCGTCATCACCGTTGGGGATAATTGCTTCCGGTAGTATATCATTTATTTCCCGGTTCCACTGCACATTGCCGTTGGAAAAAAATCGAAAGAGTGATGAAGAGTTAGTCTCTCCACAGCAGGTTATCACGTCGCCGTTCGGCAATTCGCAAGTGGCTCCAGTGGAATGTACCCCATTGCCATACTCTCCCCAACTGATCTGATAGCCCTCGCTTCCCCAAGGGAAAGAGTGATTTGCGGGATCGTAAACCAAAATACCCCGGCGTCGGCCGCGGTTGGCGTCAATACTCCATTTTAGAATGAAGTCTCCTCTCGCCCGGGGGATGAACTGGGTTCCGGGATAGGGAAACACCGCAAAGATCTGATCATCGTTGCGCTGAATGAGGGAGCCGTCATTCCGGGCGGCAAAAACATGCCGCTGGCTATTGAGATAGTCATAGAAAAGACCCATATCACCCCAGGTTCCCAGGATTTCCGCGCCATCCGAAGGTTCGGGCAGTCCGGGACCTTCAAATATCCTCGGGACTTCCCACATCTTCTCGCCGTGGTAATCGACATAATTCCAGATACTGGTCAAATCTTCTCGACACTGGTACCAGATTCCGCCGTTATGGTCGGCCATTACTACATGTTCCGGTCCGGATCTCCCGAAGTCAGGGTCAGGTCGTCCCTCCTGATAGGGCCAGTCCTCTCGGAGTTCGCCCT
>CAZCEM010000474.1:0-2468 GCA_964497555.1 uncultured bacterium | reverse complement strand
TCCGATGGCTTGGAGTACTACCTGCAAGTCGAGCTTGAAAACGGCGTCATCCTGCTGTATCCCGAAAACGCGCCCGACCTCGTCCAGCCTATATCAATCGCGCCGAGACCGGTGTCAACCGCTGCCGTCGGGCAAGTCAAAGGCGTGAAGATACTATCGCCTAATCCCGGCGATTTTATCCCGGAATCGGAGACCGTCATCGCCGCCTCGTTCATCCCGGAGCTGAAGCCGGATGAATTCGCTCTGATATGCATCGACTTGGACGGCAAAGACCTGACGCCGGAAGCTGACATCACTGGAGTTATGTTGACTGCACCCGTCCGAGACCTCAGCCCTGGGAGGCACGTGGTCAGCATCTATCAGACGCCGGCAGGGAAGCGTGTGGTTCTGGCGACCTGGAGTTTCTCGTCTCAAGGCGTGGCTCCGGGGACGCGCCGGGCGCGTGAAGCCCATGGGGAATTGACCGCCGGCTACGACCACGAAGATGCCCGCGGCGACATACGCAACATCAGCAACCTGAACGCCAGGCTGTGGGGCAATCTGGGCAGGCTGGACTGGAACGGCCGCGTCTATATCACCAGCCTGGAGCGCGGCTGCCTTCAGCCGCAGAACCGCTTTCTCATCGGCTTACAGTACGACGGCGTTATTCTGCGGGTCGGTGACACCAATCCCCGCTTTTCGGAGTTTAGCCTCTGGGGGGTGCGCAGCCGGGGCGTGTCCCTGCGGATTAATTCCAAATACTTCAACATCGCGGCGGCTTATGGCGAACTTCGCAAGCCGATTGAAGGCGCGGTTGTCAACGACACCACCTTTACACCAGGCACCTATACGCGGCAGTTGATGGCGATTCGTCCGGGATTCAACCTGTCCCCCGGTGCAGTCCTTTCCTTCAACGTCACCAAGGTCAAGGACCAAGAGTCCTCCATTGTATATGGCTCGCGTCCGAAGGACAACGCCACCGTCGGCGCCGACCTGAACATCAAGTCCGCCAACCGCCGGTTTGAGTTCAACACTGAAACCGCCTTCAGCCTGTACAACGACGACATTTCGCCCGGACCGACCGACGACGCCAAGGACTTCGAGAGCATCATGGTCATCAACCAGAACTTCCAGCCGCTGCCCAACGACTCCTCCATTCTTGAGAAAGGAATTAAGCCGGCAACAATGGCTTCTAAACTGGTCTCAGAGTTAGTGGCTTCTTCGATGGCGCATCGTACCACCCTGAAACTGAACTTCCTTAAGAATGAACTCAGCTTAGGCTATAAGACCATTGGACCGGCGTTTAATTCCTTGGCGAGTCCGACGGTATTGACCGATGTTCAGGGCGTTTCGGCGTTTGACCGTCTGCGCCTGTTTCGCAATCGCGTCTATTTGACGGTGGGTTGGGAGAATTACCACAACAACGTCAACGGTCGAAATTCAACCACCACCGAACGCACCATCATCAGCGCCGCGGCGTCCTGCTACAGCCCGCCGGGCTACCCGAATTTCGGATTGGGGACTCGGCAGATTGACCGCGAGAACGACGGCTCGGTAACCACCGTCGGCGACTTCACGGTGGATAATCGGATCGATTACAGCGCCTCAAGTTATCATTTTCACGTCGATCAGGATTTTAAATTCTACGGCTTTGACCATCGCGCCTCGCTCATCTGGACCACCGACGCCAGCGAGGATGTCTATTTCGCCAATCAAGACGCAGAACAAAAAGGCGTCATCCTCAACCTCGACTCGCGGCAGGGACGGAAGCTGGAGACCCATCTGGCGCTCCGAACGCAGAACCAAGCCGCTTACAGCGACCGACGGTCGGTCGATTACTTAAGTTTGTCGGCTTCCACTCGGTATATGCTGTACGACAACCTGCTGTGGGTGAACGGCGGGATCACCAATTCCAGTTCCTCCGGCGAGGAGACCAGCGCGACGCCTCTTATGACGGGCGATAATCCGGATTCGACGCTGCGGATAACTCACATCGACTACAACAGCCTCCAGCTCTCGGCAGGATTGGAATTTCGTTGGAAGGAGGTGCACAGCGTCGATTTTACGGCTTACTACCACGCCCTTTCCGACGACGGCAGCCTGGAGTTCTACAGCGGCCGGACTCAGCCCGCCGGCAATGACTTGACCGGAAAGGACAGCTTTGTGGCGCGGGTGACGTATGGATACCGGTTTTAACCTAGGGGCAACAGGCTGGAGGCGGTGGGCAGCCGGCAGGGGACAGTCTGTTTAAGCTATAGACATGCGGCGTGTCCAACTTGGTGGACATGTCTCTCCTAAGCCGCTCTTTCCTAAACCCCGTAGGTCGGGTTTCCAGCCCGACAAGAGCGTACCGAAAGGCTACCCTCCAAGAATCCGGGGCTGTTTTCTGGGAAATAGCAACTCGAAACTTCAGTTAGCCTTTTCATCTTTCACTCTTAAGCTCACAGTCGCTCTCCATTTGCAATTATTATTTTAAACACCATTAAAAG
>CAZCEM010000473.1:0-2475 GCA_964497555.1 uncultured bacterium | reverse complement strand
GTATAAGTAAATGGCGATGATTTTAAACTATTTTGGTTTGTTGTTTTCTGGTTGCTGGTTGCTGGGCAATGAGCACTTTCTTGATTCACTTCCTGCCGCGCGCTTTCGATATCTTCCTTCTTGATGAGAATCTGCGCTTCTTTCCCAGCTTTCAGCGCCTCCACCGCGCGGCGGACAGCGCGCATGGCGGCTTTGCTGCACATGGATGCAATGTCCGCTCCCGTCAACCCCTCAGTTTGGGCAGCCAACTCCCCCGCGTCGATCCCCGCTTCCAACGGCTTATTTTTAAGGTGAACCGTAAAAATCGCCCGCCGGTCGTCTTCGTCTGGAATCGGTATCTCTATGATGCCGTCAAACCGTCCCGGTCGGAGAATCGCCGGATCGAGCATATCCCTCCGGTTGGTCGCTCCCAAGACCAGCACGCCCTTCAACTCCTCGATCCCATCCAACTCCGTTAGCAGTTGACTCAGCACCCGCTCGGAGACATGGGAGTCCGAGCCAGCGCCGTGGCGGGTCGGGACCAGCGCGTCAATTTCGTCGAAGAAGATGATGCACGGCGCTGCCTGCTTGGCTTTATGGAAGACCTCCCGCACCCCCCGCTCGGACTCGCCAACATATTTTGACAACAGCGCCGGTCCCTTGACCGAGATGAAATTCACCCCGCTCTCGGTGGCGATAGCCTTCGCCAGCAGCGTCTTTCCGCATCCGGGAGGGCCGGCAAGCAGTATCCCCTGCGGAGGCTTAATTCCTGCTTCCTGGAACAGAGATGCGTATTTTAAGGGCCATTCGACGGATTCTTGCAGCCGTTCTTTGACCGCCGACAACCCGCCGACATCGCTCCAGCGGACATCCGGAACCTCCACGAACACTTCCCGGATAGCCGACGGCTCCACTTCGCGCATAGCGGCGAGGAAATCATCCATCCGCACCGTTAACTGCGACAGCCGCTCGAACGGGATGCTGGTCTGGGAAAAGTCAATGTCGGACATCAACTGGCGCAGACAGATCATCGCGGCTTCCCGGCACAGTGCTTCCAGGTCCGCGCCGACGAAGCCGTGGGTGATCTCAGCGATATGCCCCAGGTCGAGGTCGTCCGCCAACGGCATCCCGCGGCTGTGGATTTCCAAGATGTCCATTCGGCCGTTACGGTCGGGGATGGGGATGGATATCTCCCGGTCAAAGCGGCCGGGACGCCGCAGCGCCGGGTCCAGCGCATTGGGGATATTAGTAGCCGCGATGACGATGACATTTTGCCGCTTGTTCAATCCGTCCATCAATGCCAACAGCGTTGCGACAACCCGTTTCTCCACCTCACCGACTACCGTTTCGCGGCGGGGCGCAATTGCGTCAATTTCGTCTAGGAAGAGGATGCTGGGACCTTTTTTCGTCGCCTCCTCAAAGAGCTTCCGGAGATGCGCTTCGCTTTCGCCGTAGAACTTGTGGATGATTTCGGGACCGCTGACGGAGAAGAAGTTTGCTTCGGTCTCGTGAGCTATCGCCCGCGCGATCAGGGTTTTTCCGCATCCGGGCGGACCAAAGAGGAGCACTCCCTTGGGAGGGTCAATACCAAGCCGTTCGAATACCTCCGGATACCGCAGGGGGAGTTCTATCATCTCCCGAATACGTTGGAGCTGCGGTTTCAATCCCCCGATGTCTTCGTAAGAGAGGATTCGAGATTCCTCCCCCGCAGCGGACTTTCCGATGACGAGCTGGGTGGTCGGGTTAATGAGCACCGGACCCCGGGGACTGACGCTATCGACCTTAAAGTTAGCAGCGCGGCTGCCGAACAGGTTTGCGCGGATACGATCCCCTTCTAAAACGGGCAGCCCGTCTAAAAGACTGCCGATATACTTCAGGTCGCGGTCGCCGGGGGTGATGTTGGTCGGGGCGACCACAATCCGTTCCGCCGGCTGGCAGCCTATCCGCCGCACCTGGACGAATTCGTCCAGACCCGCGCCGGCATTTTCCCGCGCCAGCCCGTCCAACTGAATCCGCGCCTGTCCGCGCAACTCCTTATACGCCGGCATCGCCTTGCAGACCGTCGTCCGCTTGCCGACAACCTCGATGATATCGCCGATGGCGACGCCCAGGCGTTCCATATCTTCCGGACCCATGCGGGCGTAGGCGCGACCCACGTCCTTGCCTAATCCTTCCGTCACGCGCAGTTTCAGAAGGGTGTTTTCAGATTTATTCATGTTAGTTATCTATGTTGGAGTTGCTGGAGACTGACGGCTGGCGGCTGGTGACTGGTGGCTTGGCACTTAGTACTTGATCACTCTCTCTTTCGGAACCTTCTGCGGTATTTGAGAGGAACGATACGGCTGCGCAAGATTTTTACGCCGCTCATATCCGTTCCCCTTAATCTCTCTTATATCAAGTACTAAGTAAGGTCTGCTGAAAAACTCTTCTTTAGATTAAACGGCTCTTCGCTGTTTGGTGTGGGTATTAAAAAAAAGTTTATGGAAACCTGGACCG
>CAZCEM010000472.1:0-2491 GCA_964497555.1 uncultured bacterium | reverse complement strand
TCGTGGATTCCAGCTTTCGCGGGAATGATGCGTCTTCGTGGATTCCAGCTTTCGCTGGAATGATGCGTCTTCGACGCATTATCTCCGTTGTAAAAAAGAAAATGCACCCCTAAATATCGGACAAAGTCTGAAAATCCGCCCTGTCGGGCCGGAAATCCGACCTACGCGATAGAAACGGTCTCTGGTCGGGCTCGGAAGCCCGACCTACGCGACAGCAACGGTCTCTGGTCGGGCTCGGAGACCCGACCTAGGCCCCGTACCGGGCTTTTCTAATCGCTTCCACGCCCATCTCCGGCTTGACGACTAAGTCCCCTACTCGCAGCTCCCCTCTCACCAGCGCCAGCGACTTCATCACCGCCGCGGCGATGTCTGGGGCGGTCAACCCCGCGATCCTCAGCAGCTCTTCCGGCGGTCCTGAGGTCAAGTAGTGGTTCATTATCGCCACCGGCACCACCGGCACCCGCCACCGACTCGACGCCGCACAGCCCGCCACTAGACTGCCCAGCCCGCCGTAGATCGAATGCTCCTCCGCCGTAACAATCGCCCCCGTCTCCCGCGCTGCCGCCAGCACCGCTTCCGTGTCCAACGGCTTCAACGTCGCCAGGTTCAGCACCCGCGGGAACAGACCATCCTCCGCCAGCATCTCCGCGGCTCGCACCGCTTCTGCTACCATGATGCCGCAGGCTATGATGGTTCCATCCCCGCCGGAGACGAATTCCATGGCTTTTCCGACTTCAAACGGCGCGTTCAGCGCGGTCAATGTCGGGGTTTTCTCGCGCCCCATCCGGAAATACACCGGACCCTCATACCCCGCCGCCCAGCGCACTACCCGCCGGGTCTCGTTCGCGTCGCAGGGTACGATGACGGTCATGTTGACCAGCGACAGCATGTTGGACAGGTCCTCCATCGACTGATGCGACGGTCCGTCCTTGCCCACCGAAATCCCCCCATGCGCCGCCGCTATCTTCACGTTGCAGCGGGCGTAATCGACCGTGTTGCGGCATTGATCCCACGCCCGGCCCGACAAGAAAATCGCATAGCTCGACAGATATGGTATCCAGCCGGTCTTAGACAGCCCCGCAGCCGTGGCGACCATATTCTGCTCGGCGATGCCCATCTCGAAGAAACGCTCCGGGTGCGCTTGCTGGAAGTACTTCGTCAGCGTCGATTGCGCCAGGTCTGCGTCCAGCACCGCGATGCGGGGATTCTCGTTTCCCAACTCGACCAGCGTTTCGCCGTAAGCCTGCCGCGTCAATTCTTTCTTCCACGCGCTGCTGGATTGGATGTTGCGATAATTGATGCTCATTGATAGCGCGCCTCCCCGTAGGATTTCACCGCTTGTTCGTAGGTCTCGTCGTAGCCGAGCTGCTTCAGCATCCGGTCGCACTCCTCCGGCTGGGGCGGTCGTCCGTGCCAGCCGGGGAGGTCCTCGAATTCGGGACAGCCCTTCATCATCACGGTGCGGAACAGGATCACAGTCGGTTGACCGAGACGCTGCCGGGCGTTATCCCAGGCGTCGCATATCGCGGACATGTCGTGACCTGGAACGTCCAGCGCCCGCCAGTTGAAAGCCTGGAACTTATCGACCAGCGGTTCGACGGCCATCACGTCGCGCACGTGGCCGTCAATCTGGGCATCGTTGGCGTCAACCGCGAGGATAAGGTTGTCGCTTTTGTAATGCGCCGCCGCCATGACCGCTTCCCAGACCGAACCTTCTTCGAGTTCGCCGTCGCCGCAGTGGCAATAGACGGTGGGAGTTTCCTTGCCGAGCCGCCGCAGCCCCAGCGCCATGCCGTGCGCTACCGCCAGCCCCTGGCCCAGGCTGCCGGTGGAGATTTCGACGCCGGGCAGCTTAACGGAGCTGGGGTGTCCCAGCAGCCGGGAGTCGGTGTCGCGGAAGGTCATCAGGTACGACGGGTGGAAGAACCCACGCCGCGCCATCAGCGCGTACAGCAGCGCCGAGGCATGGCCGTTGGACAGCACGAAGCGGTCGCGGTCTTCCCAGAAGGGGTGCTGCGGGTCGAGCCGCAGAGTGCGAAACCACAGCGCGGTCAGGTAATCCGCCATTGACAGCGGCCCGCCGGGATGTCCGCTGGCAGCGTGGGTGACCGATACTAGCACGTCGCGGCGGATTGTCTGAGCTATCTCCGCGAGCTGCTCCGGGCGGTACGAGGGATCGAACATGGGCGGAACTTGCGGTTTGGTGAACGAAGATCTCATGAATTTGAATCTTTTATTATAATCAAGGGGAGCGAGGTTTGCAAGCAATAGGTTTTGGAATGCAGAATGCTGAATGAAGAATGAAATCAGACGCCCTTTAAACACGGGATTCGACCTGAAGCAAGGTTATCACTGCTCGAAATTTTCAGCGAGAAGGATAAAAATGCTTGACTTCCCTTTAGAAGCTTATTATTAAGGGGGGCAGAATTTATGGGGCATTAGTTGTCATTTCCGCGCAAGCGGGAATCCAGCCCCAAATCCCTCTGGATTC
>CAZCEM010000471.1:1324-2505 GCA_964497555.1 uncultured bacterium | reverse complement strand
TGTGATCAAGTACCTGGAAGAATACTGCGGAGATGAACTCGGCATCGTCGGCGCTGTTGAGGGCGGAGACTGAACTGGCGATGAACACGCCGGCGGAGGCGACTGCGGTGCTGGGCGGTTTGGCGAGCGGCAAGCACGATTCGACGACGCGAGCGATTCAGGGCCTGGCCTTGGCGCGGCAAGGCAAGGTGGACGAGGCGAAGCAGGTTGCGCAGACGGTGCGGCTGACCAGCGACGCGGGTCCCGGAGCGGTCTACGCCGCGGCCCGCTGTTATGCGGCGATTGGCAATGCCGAGCAAGCCTGCCAGATGCTGGTCCGCTGCTTCGAGTCGTCGCCGCCGAGCCGCCTGGAGGGCTTCAAGCAGCACGCTAAGACGAGCCCGGAATTCGCCGCTCTGGCGTCCCAGGCCGGATTCGCGGCGGCCCTGCAGACCGAGTCCCGGGTCCCCGAGTCGAAGTGCAGTGGCGGCAGCAGTTGTGCCAGCTGCCCGATGCGCGGCAAGTGCGCGTCCGGAGCGAATTGACGGACGGACTTCGAGCTGCGGCGGGTTCCTTGGAGTGCGGCCATGCATGGCCGCTTTGGCTGGCGGCGAAGCCGCCTTCTTTACGTCTTGGCGCGGTTGGCGGCGTACGACTAAAGGAAAAGGTGGCTCCGCCACGGAGGACAGCGGTGATGCATCCGTTCTGCATGATGATGCGGTAGTCGGAGAGGAGCGCTATACGGGGGTCATGTGTAACGAAGATGAAGATCTTCCGGTATTGGCGCAGAAGTTCCAAAGCCCGGGTGCGGTTGATACCGGCGTTTTCCACCTCGTCCAGAAGCACGATGGGCGTGTTGCAGATGATGGTGGCATCGGCGATGAGCAGGGAACGGGTTTGCCCGCCGCTAAGCTCGGTCATGCAGGAGGAGAGGATGATTGGCTCGCCAGTAAGCTGGTTGGCAAACGCCAGCGTCTGTTCCACCAGCGATTCCACCTGTGTTTTATCGGTGGCGCGAATGGAGGCATGGGTATGGAGGAAATCGCCCACCGGCATATCGGAGAGGAAGTTGGTGTGCTGCGTAATAAGGGCGATGGGATTGAGCGAGGGATCGTTGCGATAACTGAGCGGCGGTTTCTCATCGTTGATGAGGATGTGGCGACCGGTGGGAGTGTCACCGTCGGCAAAGAGGTCAATATCGT
>CAZCEM010000471.1:0-1314 GCA_964497555.1 uncultured bacterium | reverse complement strand
ATGCCGTACTGAGCATGCACAGACACATGATTGAGCGCCAGCAGTCTCTCTCGATACGCTGGATTGACAATACTGATCAACAGACTGCAGACCATGATGATCGCTATGGATAGAAGAATCCCGCCGATGATGGTAATTGAATTGATCATTTTCCTACTTCTCCTATCTGATTAGTATGAAATTAGGTTTGAAAAATCGGCTTCCAGATGGGAAGCGTGGTAATCATACTAATATGATAGGATAAGTCAAGTATTATTTCCTCACATGCGGGAACTGTCATTCATGCAAACCATCTAACGGTACAACCCATTGTGATATGCGATAATAGAGCATGCTTTTGCACACCCAGGCAGTGGTGCTTTCGCGGCGCCGGCTGGAGGAAACCAGCTCTATTGTGTCCCTTTACACCGCGGCGCGGGGCAAAATGAGCACAGTCGCCAAAGCCGCCCGCCGCCCCCTCAGCCGTTTTGGTTCCGCGCTGGAACCGGGCAGCTTTGTCGCGGTCACCATCTACCACAAGGAAAATCGCGACCTCCATCTGCTCTCCAGCGCCGAGATACTGACCTCTCATGCCGGGCTACGGGAGACGGGTGAACTGTGGGCGCATCTGGCTTCGTCATTGGAACTGGTTGAGAAGCTCACCCCCGAGGAAGATCCCAACCAGGCAAAATTCATCCTGCTTACCCAGTTGCTGGAATGTTTGCCGCTGTCACCGCAGCACATTACCCTCGCCTTCCGGTTGCGCTTCATCGCCATGTCAGGATTTGCGCTCCGCTTCGGATCGTGCATCAGTTGTGGGCGCAAGCTCGCCGAACATGCCTGGTATCACCCCGAGCGCGGCGGATTTGTCTGTGCCGGGTGCTACCAATTCCATCCCGAAGCCATCCCCATTGGCGGGGAAATTCGCGGCATCCTCAGCTATCTTTCGCGCTGCCCGCTTGATGAAGCCGGTCGGGTGAAGATGACTAAAGGAAATGCGGCAACCATAGACCGCCTGCTTTCCCGGCACCTGAAAGCCACGGTGGAGGTTAACTTGGGAACCGAGAACCTGGCAAAGCTGTTGGAAGGAACATAACCCCCACATATTCAATCATAAAGGAGGAATAATGTTCACCGTCTATCGTTGTGCAATTTGTGAGGAGGCGTATTTGGGGACGGAGAAGCCCGGGCGCTGTCCATTTTGTGGCGCTTCCAGGCAATACATCTATGAGGAAAAGGACTATCCCGAGCCGGTGCGCCCCGAGCTAAGCCCCACCTCACGCAGGAATGTGGAAGCGACCCTGGGCTTTGAAGTCAGCAATGCATCGTTTTACC
>CAZCEM010000470.1:0-2512 GCA_964497555.1 uncultured bacterium | reverse complement strand
CGGCTTCGGTCAGGCTGTAATCCAATCGCACCGCGCTGTTGAAGGGATTGGGATAAGCCCCGATTAGACAAAACTCCGTCGGAGCCTCAGCCATGCCCATCCGAACCACCGTGAACCCATCGGTCTCATAGCGCAGCTCGCCCTGAACCACGTCCACCGCGTCCATACAGTCCATCCCGTCCATCCCCCCAACCATCCCTAAGCTGAGCCGCGCCCCTGCCAGCGCCCCGTCAGCTTCAACTGTCGGTGGTTAAGCCGCACCAGACGTCGAGGTCATACCTACAGCAACTCGCCATCCCACACCAGCTCCCGGAAGCCGCAGTTGGATTCCACAGAGCGACATCCCTACGGCGACAGCACCACTTTCTGCGTCGCAACAAATCCCGTCCCCGTTTCCATCCTCGCCAGATACACCGCCGCGGGCAGTCCCTCGGCATTCCATTCGACTGTATGACATCCAGCGGATAACTTCCCATACACCAGCGTGGCTATCAGCCGACCCTGGGCGTCGAAGATAGTCAGTTTGACCACGTCTGGCTGAGGCAGGTCGAAACGCAGTGCCGTGGTGGAGTTGAAGGGATTGGGGTGAGCCGGGTGCAGGGCGAAAGATTTCGGAAGCAGTGGTTCTGAAGCCACTGAATTGGGCGACAATATAGAGATATCTACTCTCCCTGGCAGCGACAGGTCGCCGTTGGACAAGTAGAATAGCAGCCGTTTTGAACCAGTATCTGGGAGGGATGGCGCCCAGACGAACTCCGCCGTGCCGTCGCCGTGGTCGGTAAGTTGGGAGTTGGCGGGACGGGTGATAGGGTCAATGCGGATGAAGAGGGCGTCGTCTTCGTTGAAACTGATGCCGGACAGGTTCAGGCGCAGGGTGTCCAGTGCTGCGACGGAGGCGGTGTCGGGGCGTTCAATCCAGCGCAGGGGGAAGGGATCGACGATGATGCGGGTGGTGGAGGTCAGCTCATGCACGCCGTCGGAGAGGGTGAAGTCGGCGGTGTATTCGCCGGCGTCGCCGAGGGCGGTTTGCCAGGTGAATTCGGCGGAACCGTCGCCAAAATCATTAAATTCAACACCATCAGGAAGATTTTCTGATTGATAGGCAATCGAGAATTCTGCGTCCTGATAGACGCTTGTTCCTTCTACCGTTAATTGTAGTTCCCTTCTTTCGATGGTTTGTATTTCCGTTGGGAATTCATGCCATCTTAAAACAAAATACAATTTAGTGATAAATCCATCTACTAAACCTAATGGTTCACGGGCAAACGCACCATTCGTGCAAGGGAATACCTCGCTTTCTGTATAACCAGCGACAAATAACTCACCCTTTATGTTTAACCATAAAGTGGAGATTAGCTCGGGTAGATCCCCGCCCAAAAAGCTGCTGTATATTAGCCGGTTGCCCTGGGAATTGATCTGGGCAATAAATGCATCAGGGCAGCCTCCATCGTTTCTCTGAAAAGCCTCCTCAGTGGTGGGAAAGTTTTCGCTGCCTGTTTCACCGGCTACTATCACACCACCCTCACCATCAGCTACAATAGCCAGAGCACTCTCAATACTGTTACCACCTAAATAAGTGCAGTACCTTAGTTGCCTGCCTTGAGAGTTGAGACTTGAAATGAAGGCATCGTTTTGACCCTGAAAGTCTTCTAAATATGCACCCTCGGTTACCGGAAGATCATGGCTGCTGGTGGATCCTGCAATGACGATACCTCCTTCACGGTCTCGGGTGATAGCAAATGCCTCGTCTGTGTAATCCCCGCCAAAGTAGGTGCTAAAATTAATACGGCTGCCTAAGGAGTTTAGACTGGTGATGAAAGCGTCCCCTTGTCTGTAGTTCCTTTGAAATACTCCTTCAGTGGTGGGATAATTCGGACTCCAAGTCTGGCCTGCAACTATAACACCATCCCGTTCATCAATACACAGGGCATTTGCATCATCACGCCTTGCACCGCCTAAGTATGTGCTGAAGATTAATTGACTCCCCTCAGTGTTAAACTTGGTGACAAAGGCGTCAATTTCACCACCATTATTACCTTGGTATGAGCCTTCAGTGACAGGGAAATCTGATCCTCTTGAACTGCCTGCAATCGTTATTTCGCCACCTTGATTAAGAGCCATAGCGGCAAATTCTTCAAGGTTCTCACCGCCAATATAAGTACTGGAAAGCAATTCATTCCCTTGGGCATTAACGCTAGTGATAAACACGTCTGAACTTCCACCTAAAGCACTCTGAAAGGCTTCCTCGGAAGTTGGGAAATCATCACTGCATGTTATCCCTGCTACAACAATCCCAGCCGCGCCATCAGAGTCCAGTGAAATAATCCAATCATGATCGGTTCCACCTAAATAGGTGCTGAAAACAAGTTCGGTTCCCTCTGAATTGAACCGGCTGATAAAGGCTTCGACACTTCGAAACTCAAATCTGTTATCATACGCTCCCTCGGTTGTAGGGAAATCCTCACTATCAGTGTAGCCTTCAACCACAATATCACTTTCACTGTCTAAGCAC
>CAZCEM010000469.1:0-2531 GCA_964497555.1 uncultured bacterium | reverse complement strand
ACCGTGGCGCAGGGTGTCCTCACCCTGCGCAGAGCCTTTTTTGCGGTCGAACTAAAGCAAACTCAATGAGATTGCTTCATCAGCCTTCGGCTGATTCGCAAAGACGAGTCACCTGAGCACTCGGTATTCTCCTTACTTATAACTCCATTACCCACACGAAACAGCGAGGAACCACGATTCATCAAGATTTCCTTTCTTCAAACAACCCATAAATACTGGGTAATCGCCTATTATACATTCATGGGGCTTTCAGTACTCTGTCTGGTACTAACGGCAATAAACATCAAGAAAGACCCTCTTTTACTGGTTATCCCGATTGTAATGGTAGTATTTTCAATGATATGCAATGCAATAATCGTGTTTGAACTTATTTACGGGAAACATTCTTACAATCAGAATGAAATTATATGGAAAGAGCAGTTTGACTGTTGAACTAATCTACCACTCTCCCATTGACAGCACTGGCATCAGCGCCAGCGGCAGCGCCCAACCCACCGCCTGCTGCCACGGCGGCATCAAAGCCCGCTCGGCGCCCAGTCCCGCGAAGTACGCCAGCGGGAAGAACACCGGCGCGAACAGCCGAAACTCCACCTGAAACGTCCAACTCCCCCGCGCGGCGAAGCCGAGCATAAACAGCACCACCGCCGCCAGCAATAATCCCCGCGTGCGCTTATCCGTCAACGACAACGCTGCACCGATAACAGTCAGCGTTCCCCAGCCCAATATCCACAAAGCTGACACTACCTTCTCAATTAAATCCCCCCACAACTCAGGCAGCGGCTGAACCGCCGTCCGCAGCATCAGACTCAGCGCCTTCCACGGATGATGAAGCGCCCCGCCGACCACTCCCAGCGCCACTTCCGGGCTGTATTCAGGCTGCGGGCCCACTCCGCCGCCGGGCCAGGGATGCCCGTACTGCGCCAGACTCCATATCACCAGCGGCAGTATCACCACCGCCGCGGCCGCCGCCACCCTCAGCCGCGCAGTCATCCGCTCGTTGCTCGGATTCATCGGATCCGCCGCAAACCACACCAGTAGCGCCAGCAAAACCGCCGACAGCTTCGTCCACACCGCCAATCCTAAAAACAATCCGGTCAATATCTGCCGCATGGAATCGCCGTTGTGGGTGCGGCACAGGATCAAGCTGTAGAAAAACGACGCTGCCGTCAACATCAGCAGCGAATCGTTGCTGACCAGCGAACTGAACACCACCGCGTTGGGCGCCAGCGCCAGGGCGATTAAGACCCCCAGCGCGGGCTCCCGCCGCCGCGCCAGCAGCCAGGCGGCTTGATACGATACCCACGCCGCCAGCATCCCGAACAGCAGACTCATCAGCCGTGCGCCGTACAGCCCCCAGCCCGGCTGGATCTTTTCCAGCAGGCTGTGCAGCGGCGCCGTCAGGACATAGTACAGCGGCGGCTGAATCGTCTCACCCCGGATGTGATCGACGCTGTCAACCCCCGTCGCGCGAAACACTGGCAGGTTGTGGGTTTCGGTGATGTAATTCACATAGAACAGGTGCAGCGGCTCGTCGTTGTAGCCCGGCAGAAAGCCGGGACGGGGGTACTCCGGCATGACGGCAATCAATCCCACCCGCGCGAGAATCCCCAGCCCCAGTATCATTCCCACACCTGATAGTCTGAATCGTCTCCGTTTCACTGCTTCTTCACCGTCAATATCATCACTTCGCCAGAAAACTTAGCCTCTTTGGATTGCGAGCGATACCTTTTGCAGAAGGCTTCTGGAAGCCCCACGGCTGCTCGCAGCGCTTCTTCGTCGGGGAAGAAGTGCAAGTGGTAGTCTTCAGTGTAGCGCCGGTAGTCCTGACACGGCGTCAGGACTATCATTCGACGCGCTGCCACCCGCAGCATCTCCGCCACGGCCGCCCGCGGATCGCGGACGTGCTCAATGGTGTGGGTGGAGACTACCGCATCGAAAGAGTCATCCGCAAACGGCAGATTCTCAGCGAAGGCTTGCGCCAGCCGCGCTTCGGCGCCCAAACGCTGCCGTGCTGACGTCAAGGCTTTCGCGGAGATGTCCACCCCGCCCAGCCGGTCGCAGTGCTTCCGCAGGATTTCCAGCAGAAAGCCGTCGCCGCAGCCGACGTCAAGCATCGAACTATAATCATCGAGGAGACCGATGATTTCTGTTAAGTCCGTGGGCGTAAGGTCAGGGCGTTCCCAATGCTCCCAGGATTCGTTGTACACTCGCACCCATTCGCGGTCGTCGGCTTGCGGCGCACGCAACTTCCAATCGACGTCGAACCACGCCCCCATCCGTTTCCGGATGATGTGCCGTGACACCAGGCGGTTGTAAATGTCGAGCGCCCAGCCCGGAAGAAAGCGACGAAGTTGGGTTTTCATTTGATTAGAAGAAAAGAGACCAGAGTTAAGAGCCAAGAGGAAAGTTCAAAGTACAAAGTGCCAAGGGCAAAGTACTAATACCAAGTTGCATTCAAACAGTCATTATTCAGTAAAACAACCCCCCTGCCCCCCTTCAATAGAAGGGGGGTAACTTTGCTTCATGACTGG
>CAZCEM010000468.1:0-2532 GCA_964497555.1 uncultured bacterium | reverse complement strand
AGTCGCCGTTGTCGGGATCGACGAAGAGGGGGTCGGCGTCGATGTTGTTTTCAAATCGCAAATCCGCTTCCCCATAATTATCTAATCCATTTTCAGCAGATTCTATGTCATTGTACCTAAAAAAGAGTGACTCTTCCTGCTCGTATATTACCATTTGTTTCGAATTGTCGCCTTGAACTGTGAGGTTTCCATAGATTATACTGTTGGAAATCAGATTGGCGCGGCAGGCAATGCCGCCGGTCCAGGATTCCGCCACATTATCCACAACCGTCAGTCTGTCTGCGATAAAAAATGACGAGAGGATTTTTAAGTTGGCGTAACTATCGCATTGGTTGCCCGCAGCCCACACTCTGTTTAAGATGGTGGAATCAGCAGTACTTCGCATAGCGCCGCCATCACTGTTGGAATGATTTTCATAGAAGCTGCAGGCTTCAATAGTAACTTTTTCGCCTTCGAAATTAAGACCTGCTCCGAATACATCACACTGATTAGAATAAACTACGACTGCGCGCATCTCCAGACAACTATGATGTCCTCCGTAAATGCCGCCCCCGTTGAGTTGTGCCTTGTTATCGGTGATGATCAAGTCACTAAGCTCGACATGTCCATCATCGTGAATGAATACACCTCCACCGCATTGACCAACTCCATGTCGAAGAGTGAAACCATGAATGAGCAACGGATCCCCGGTATTAGTTTCAATGACGATGCCTTGTTCTTGACCATCGATGATGGTAGATCTTACTAAATCCCAGTTCCGAGTGATTATTGCATGGCTGGCAAGAACCAATCTGTGGTCAACTAACACATTCTCAAGGTATTCCCCCTCCGCCACCAGCACGGTATCCCCTTCCTCCGCTGCGTCGATGCCGGCCTGGATTGTCTCGAAGTCTTCAGGGACGTTCAGGATGGCAGCGAAGAGCCGGCTCGAAAGGCTTAAAACAGCTGCGAGCATCAGCATAGTTAAAACTGACTTGTACATGTTCTACTCCCAGGTTTTAAAAAGACAAATCAGAGGTCATAGCCCCCAGTTCTGGATTCTGACTAACTTTCCAACGTTCCAACTTTCCAACTTTCCAACTTTTTCACTTAATCACCGCCAACTTCCCCACGTGCTCCCCCTCCGGCGCCTCAACGTGGTAGATGTAAAACCATACGCCACGTCCAGCCCGTCGCGGTTGCGCAAGTCCCAGTTCTCGCTGCCGTCGTAGATGCTCTCGCGATGCTCCAGCAGCTTCACCAGCTCTCCCCGCACGTTGTAGATGCGGATGTCGCACTGGGCGGGCAGGTGGATGAAGGTTATCCGTCGCTCGCCCCGCCCGGAGGAATAGGCGTTCACTGGCTCCTGTGAGTTCGCGCCCAGATACGGGTTGGGATACGCCTTGATCTGGTCCAGATCGACCCGCGCCCGTTCGACGCGCGCCGCCTCCGGCGTGGCTTCGAATATTTCCCAACTGCTGAGGGGCTTGTACATCACCAGCGTCAAAGTATCACCTGGCTGCGGCTCGCGGGCGTGCAATCCGCCCCGCTCGGACCGGAAGGCGATAGACCAGGTGGCGATGGTATCCAGTCCCGCATGGGTCTCTACCTTTTTGAAGATAAGAATCTCGCTGCGGTTGTGGATGCGCCCGTCGTTGAGGCTGTCCTGATTGATCCCCACCAGCGGATCGCGCCCGGTGCGAAGGTTATGCACTTTAAAATACAACGACCGCGACTGAAAAGTCAAGCCGAAACCCGCGCGGTAATACAAAGAAGTGTCAATCATCTGCTCGCTGAAGACCACCTGATAATCGGCGGAGAACTTCTGCCCATAGAACCGCGCGTTGGGGTAGTTGATGATGTCGAGGTCGAAGTACAGCATACAGTCCGCGTCGGCGGGATGGTTCGGCAGCGCCCAGCCCGACGCGCCGGGGATGAACCGCCCCGGATAGCGCGGCGTCAGAATGAAGCAGCGCATCCCGTCGAAGATGCGCGTCTCCACCGACAGAAACCAGCTCCGCGTGTCAAAAGTCCCCAAACCGCCGGCATAACGGGCGTCCAGATATTCGTCGAACATCGACAGCACGCTGCGTTTGTCCTCGCGGGGCGACAGCGGCGGGTCTTCAAACACCGGTGTTACCACTCCCACCGCGCTGCGCTTGTAGATGGAATAGGTCTGTGCTTCGCCGAATTCGTCCTCATCGCTGAAGGTCATCCGGTAGGTGGCGACCTCCTCCAGCGCCGAGGGATCGACCACTTCGGCATACACAATACCGTCGGTCCGACCTTCCACCAGTTCAGCCATCCCCGCCACCGGCGGAACGTACCCGGCTGCCGGCACACCCGGTGTGACCACCGCCGTGTTCACGTCGGTCGTCACCCGACCGGCTTCATCGACGAAGATGAACTTGGACGTTTCCGCCGGGAAGAAACTTAGCTCTTCGTTGCCGAAGTCATAAGACGTTACCGCGTAGTAATAGGTTTGCCCGTTTTCGACGGTGGCGTCGGTCCAGACGTGCTCCAGGCCGGTATCCCCGCCCAGGTAGAAACTGA
>CAZCEM010000467.1:0-2535 GCA_964497555.1 uncultured bacterium | reverse complement strand
CTTGTATAAGCCGTAAGCGATGGTGAACACCAGCTTGTCACCGTACTTGGGCGAATCACCCGCCGCTTGGTCCGCTGCTTTCTGGTACAGATCGCCCATCAGCACCCAGGCGGGGCCGTAAGAGCCGTTGGACGATAAGGCTTTCTGCGCCCAGCGTCTCGCTTCCAGAAAGTTATTCTGGGTTAAATAGTCGATGCCGATGGCGATCTTCACATCCAGCGCCTCCGGCGTCAGGTTGTCCAGCTTCTTGTAAGCGGTTATCGCCTTGTCAATCTGATTGATGTTGTCCAACGCCTTGGCGTAGCCGCGCCAGCCGCGGGGATTGTCGGGCTTGGCGTCAGTGTATGTCTTGAACTGGTTCGCTGCTTCTTGGCTGTTTCCCTGCTCCAACAGCGCGTTGGCATAAGCCAGCCGCCGGTCGATGTCATCCGGGAACCTCTCCACCCCGTCCTTTAAGGTCGCCAGAAACTCCTCCGGATCGCGATAAGTGCGGATCAAGTTAGCGAGGTCGTCCTGATAGGTCTGGTTCTGAGGGAACAACTCCGTCAACCTCTGCGCTGTTGCAATCGCCTCGTCCCAGTTCTCGGTGCGCTTGTACAAGTCGATCAGTTGGCTCAGGATGTCTTCGGTGTCAGGACTGATCCGCAAGGCTTCCAGTAGCTGCGCAATGGCGTCGTCGAACCAGCCCTTGTTGCGGTACATGTGCGCCAGACTTACGCGCAGATAAGCGTCGTCGGGGAAGTAGCGAATGCCCTCTTCGTAGGCGAAGAGCGCCGAGTCGGGCATTTGGAGGTTGTTGAAACAATCCGCCCAGGAGCGGTAGATGTTGTGCTGATGTTCGAGGTCGTTCACCCGGATAGAGTCAAAGTACATGACCGCGGTCTGATAGTTGCCCTGTTTCCAGTATTCGTACCCGAAGCTGCGGTGCATGGCGACGAGCTGCGCTCGCTCCTCGTCCGAGATGACCGGACCGGCAGGCTTTTGGTCAACGACGGTTCCCTCTTCCAGCGGCGGCAGGGGGGCGCAGCCCATCAAGCCCGCCAAGAAAACCAAAGCGACCTGTCCGACCGCAAATATTATGGTTTGGTAGTATTTGTATTTCATTATCTTGCCGTTTTAACGTCTTTCTTTACGTCCGATGAACCACCGTTCCTTGTGGTTGAGGCCCACGGAAAGCATGAAGAACCTTTCCGCCGCGCCGTCTTTATCCTTAGAACCCCGCCACCCGTATTGGAAACTCAGGTCGAAGCGGGATTGATCGTCGAAGTAAGGGATGCCCAGCCCACCGGTCAGGGCGAAGGCCGCTGACTGATGACCGCTGGGACTGAGAACGTAACTGTTTTGCCAATAGGCGCCCGCACGGTAGGTTAGCGCCTTCCACCACGGGTCGAAAGCTCGGTAGTCGGGGATCCACTCCCAGCCGCCCGAAAACCGCCACGCGTCCCGAAAGCTGTCCGTCAGCGGCCGCGGCTCGCTGACGCCGCTCCAGCCATGCCAGGCGGCCTCCGTCGCAATCAGATGCCGGTCGAGCAGCCTGGCGGTTCCAAAGGTGACATCCCAGGGCGTTTCATACTTGACGTCCAGAATGCCTTTGGTGTCTTCGAGGGAAGTGTATCCTTCCCGCACGATGGCGCGCTGCTCGACCTGCATCTTGACCGGGCTGTTGACCACCAGCCCTGTCGCCCAGGTGTTTTCGATGCACCAATATCCCGCGGCCGTCAGTCCCACGCCGTTGTAGCGGTCACTGACGGTGCGCGAAGTCGAGAGAGCGTCGGCGTCGGGGAAGTTAAGCTGCCAGTAGGATTCGTTTTTGCCAAAAAGCCCTCTCGCCGCCAGCCCCAGCCTCAAGAACGATGTTATCGTCGTCGAAATGCCCACCAGCCCCTGCGAAATCCCTCCGTCGCCTTCCTGGGTAAGCTGAACAGCGGTCCAGTCCTGCGCCGCCGGACCTTCCTGTTTCCACAGGTATTTCATCCGGGATGCCGGGCTGATGGTAATTCCCAAGAACCGCGAATCCCCGATGGGCAGCAGCAGCGCTGCGCCGTTGAATTCGGTCTGGTCGCTGCCGTCGCGCCCTTGAGCGTCCTCGGTGGAGGTACTGACGAGAGACGCATACATGCCGAACCGGGTCATCGGCGATCCCATCCACGCCGCGGGATTGTGCAGGTCGATGCAGAGGGTGTCGGGAGCAGCGACAGCAGACAGTCCCATAGCGCCGGCGCGCGGATTAGCGTCGTCACGCAGCAGTCCGTATCCCAGGGCCGAGAAGGATGATTCGGCTTGTGCTGCTAAGGAAAGCAACAGCAGGGCCAGGATTGCGAGCATCGGAAGGGCCATTCTGTAGTAAAGCCGCCTTCCGGGCGGCTGCTCTTGTTGTTGTGCTGTCTGGATGACGGCGCTAAGTCTGCTGTCATTTCCCAGAAAGTAGCCCCCTCTTGCCGCGTAGGTCGGGCGTCTTGCCCGACTTTTCCACCCTGCTAGCAGGGGGGAAATACAAAGGGGGGTATTTTCATGTTCCGTGGTGGGGAAGCCACC
>CAZCEM010000466.1:0-2546 GCA_964497555.1 uncultured bacterium | reverse complement strand
CTCGGAGGCCCGACCTACGCGTCGCAGGCGCTATTTTCTGGGAAATGACAGCGAACGGTTATAACAAAAATTGGGATGCAATGATTTTTGCTGAACCAAACTGCCTTTAAATGACTGATCCATCACTGCGCTCTGACTTGCCCACCGCTGATAGAGAGACCCTCCAGGCGCTGGAAGAAATCGCCGGACCGCGTCGTCTGTTCGGCTGGCAGGAATTTATAATGTTCGGCGTGGCACTGTGCTGGGCGCTGTTCCAGTTAGCGCTCGGCGGCGTGCTCATCCTGAATTCGACGTTAATTCGCAGCGTGCATCTGGCCTTCGCGCTGGCGATAGTCTATACCAGTTACCCGCTCTTCCGCTCGCCCAAGGGCGGATTGTTGAAGTCCTTCACCCAGCGGGACCGTTTCCACCTGATAGAGCTGTTGTTCAGCGTGGCTGCGGTGCTGGCGGCGCTGTACATCATGCTCGACTACACCGGCATCGCCGGGCGCATCGGAACACCCATCCCCCGCGACCGGCTGATTGGCTTGTCTCTGCTGATACTGCTGCTGGAAGCAGCTCGGCGGGTGGTGGGACCGGCGCTGCCGACGCTGGCCAGCTTATTCACGCTGTACTCGTTCTTCGGCCCCTATATGCCCTCCATCATAGCCTTCAAGGGTGTGTCGCTGGACCGCTTCATAGGTCAGATAACCATGTCCACCGAGGGCATCTACGGTGTACCGCTGGGCGTTTCGGCGAACATTGTGTTCCTGTTTGTGCTGTTCGGAACAATGCTTGAGAAAGCGGGAGGCGGCAGCTACTTCATCCAGCTCGCCAACTCGCTGCTGGGCAGCTTCCGCGGGGGCCCCGCCAAAGCAGCCATCGTCAGCAGCGGATTGACGGGCATGATAAGCGGATCCAGCATAGCCAACGTTGTCACGGTCGGCACGTTCACCATCCCGCTGATGAAGTCCATCGGCTACCCGCCCAAGAAAGCCGGCGCGATTGAGGTCTCGGCGTCGGTATGCGGGCAGCTCATGCCGCCCATCATGGGCGCGGCCGCCTTCATCATGGCGGAATACGTCAACATCCCCTATGTGAAGGTGGTCAAGGCCGCCTTTTTACCCGCGACCGTCATCTATATCGCGCTGTTCTATATCGTCCATCTTGAAGCCTGCAAGCTGGGGTTGGAAGGGATTCCCCGCCGGAATCTGCCTCGCTTTTGGCCCACCTTCGTCAGCGGACTACACTTCCTGATCCCTATTCTGTTGCTGCTGTACAAACTCATCTATCTGCGGCATACGCCGGAATCCTCAGCGTTTCTGGCGACGGTCTGCTTGGCGACTTTGATCGTCATCGAGCCGCCCTTCAAGGCTGCGTGGAAGCGTCAACCAATAGTCCGGGCGCTGAAGGAGGGCTTGAAAACCTTGTTCACCGGTTTGGTTCAAGGCGCGCGGAACAATGTAACCGTCGCCATTGCCTGTGCTTCAGCGGGGATCATCGTGGGGATTGTGACCTTGGGTCCCGGCGGGATGTTGACGGAAGCGGTGGCTTACATCAGCGGCGGGAATCTGTATCTGCTGCTGTTTATTACGGCGGGCGCCTGCCTGATTCTGGGCATGGGACTGCCGACCACTGCGAATTATATCGTCATGGCGTCGCTGACGGCGCCCATCATCGTGAAAGTCGGTGCGGAGGCGGGACTGGTGGTGCCGCTTATAGCGGCGCACCTGTTCGTTTTCTACTTCGGGATTCTGGCGGACGACACCCCGCCGGTGGGGCTGGCGGCTTACGCCGCTGCCGCCATCGCCAAAGGCAATCCCATCGGCACCGGCTTCCAAGGCTTCTTCTATGACATGCGCACAGCGGTTCTGCCTTTTATGTTCATATTTAATACTGAATTGATACTGGTAGGGATTTACAACGTCCCGCAGATTGCACTGTTGTTTGCATCAGCGGCGGCTGCCAGCATGGCTTTCGCGTCGGTGGTTCAGAACTGGATGCTCACCCGCAACCGCTTTTATGAATCGATTGCCCTGCTGGCGGTCACCGCCTTGGCATACCAGCCCGGTATCTGCGCCCGACTGCTGGGCATCAGCCAGGACTACCGCTATCTGATGTTCCTGCCCGCGGCGGGACTGTGGGTGCTGGTTTATTTCAGCCAGAGAATGCGGCTTAAGGCGCGGGCGCTCGTCGCGTAAATTGACGGAAACATTCGACGTGTGGAAACAAGCGGGTGATTTCTATTTACACATGCGATTATCTTGCTTATCATAAAAGATTAAGTCGAGTTAAAACCCGTGGGATCGTTTGGATATCATCCTTGTGAAACAGCCGAAGGCTTATGAAGC
Source organism: uncultured bacterium (assembly GCA_964497555.1). Classification (GTDB taxonomy): domain Bacteria; phylum Electryoneota; class AABM5-125-24; order Hatepunaeales; family Hatepunaeaceae; genus CAZCEM01. The sequence continues at coordinate 216 of CAZCEM010000466.1, read as the reverse complement.
AATCTGAATGTATTATTACCAGGTGCAAATTTATATGGTCATTCGCTGTCGTTCCCACGAAAGCGGGAATCCAGCCCTAATTTCTTCTGGATTTCAGCTTTCGCTGGAATGATGCGTCTTCATTGAACATGCTGTCGTTCCCGCGAAAGCGGGAATCCAGCCCTAATTTCTTCTGGATTCCAGCTTTCGCTGGAATGATGCGTCTTCGACGCATTT
>CAZCEM010000465.1:0-2548 GCA_964497555.1 uncultured bacterium | reverse complement strand
TCCTCCAGCAGCCCCTCCGTCTCCTTCTCCAGGGCCAGGATGTCGGCGCGGATCTCCTCCAGCGTGCGCAGCGGCTGGGGCTTGTAGAAGTAGCGGGTGAAGCTGATCTCATAGCCGGTCTTGACGCTCTCGGGGTCGTACCAGGCGTCGGGGACGTGGGGCAGGACCTCGCGTCTGAAGAATTCCTCGATGCCGCCCTCTTCCAGAAGTGGCACCTGTTCGGTATCGCGCAGGTCGGAGTCGGGTTCGTATTCGACGACGGCCGCCTTGCCGTTGATGGTCGTGGCGAAAAACCCTCTAAGTGGGTCGGCCATCGTTCCTCTTTTATGGATCTTCCGGATGATCGGCGGGGCGGTTTCGTCGCGTTTGGCCGATTCCTTGAGCGCCTTGATCTCCTTGGGGGTGTAGGCCCGGTTTGGGCCAACGCTTGCAAGGCGTAATGGCCTCTCCACCGTCACCTTCCGGTAGCCGAAAGCGGCGTTGGGGAAGATTTTTGACTGCTCGGATTCATTGAATTCCAGGAACGTGTCGCAGATCCGTCTGATGTCCTCGTCCGAAAGTTCGCAGTTCTTCTTGCCCAGGTTCTTGCGCAGCGGCTTGAACCATTGGGTGGCGTCGATGAGCTGAACCCTCCCCTTACGATGCTCCGGCTTGCGGTTGGAGATGACCCAGATGTAGGTGGCGATACCCGTGTTGTAGAACATGTTGAGGGGCAAGGCCACAATCGCCTCCAGCCAGTCGTTCTCAATGATCCAGCGCCGGATGTTGCTTTCGCCTTGTCCGGCGTCGCCCGTGAAAAGCGACGAGCCATTGTGGACTTCAGCAATGCGGCTGCCCTGCTTCGTGCCCCGCTTCATCTTGGAGAGCATGTTGACCAAAAAAAGCATCTGGCCATCGCTGGAGCGCGTGATCAGGGAATACTCGGAATCGCCGTTATGCTCGATGATGAAGCGCGGATCCTTGATGCCGCTCTTCCCGCCCATCCGTTCGAGGTCGCTCTTCCAACTCTTGCCGTAGGGCGGATTGCTGAGCATGAAGTCGAATTCGCGGGACGGAAAGGCGTCGTTTACGAGCGTCGAATATTCGGGGCCGCCCATGATGTTGTCGGCCGCGTCGCCCTCCCCCTTGAGCAGCAGGTCGGCCTTGCAGATCGCATAGGTCTCGGCGTTGATCTCTTGGCCGTAGAGATGGGTGGTGACCTCTTTGCCGCGTTCGCGGGCCAGCTCCCGGAGCGTCTCTTCCGCGACGGTCAGCATGCCGCCGGTGCCGCAGGCGCCGTCGTAGATCAGGTAGGCGCCGGATTTGATCAGGTCCGCCACAGGCAGAAAGACCAGCCTCGCCATGAGCTTTACGGCGTCGCGGGGGGTCCAGTGCTCTCCCGCCTCCTCATTGTTCTCCTCATTGAATCGGCGGACCAGCTCCTCAAAGATCGTTCCCATGGCATGGTTGTCCAGACCGGGGTGTTTGATCGTTCCGTTGCCGTTCAGAACCGGATTTGGGCTCAGATTGATATCGGGTGACATGAATTTCTCGATCAGCGTGCCAAGAGCGTCGGCCTTTGAGAGTCGCGGGATCTGGTTGCGGAACTCGAAGTTTTCCAGGATCTCCTGCACGTTCGGCGAGAAGCCGTCGAGATAAGCTTCGAAGTCCGCCTTGAGCTGCTGCTGGCTGGCGATGGCCATCAGGCCGCGCAGGGTGAATTTCGAGGTGTTGTAAAAGTCCTGGCCGGCCGCCTGCCGAAGCGCCGGGTCCTGATGGACGATGCCCGCCTTGTCGAGGGAGGACTTCATGTCGAGGACCGCCTGCTTGGTCGACTCGAGCAGCGAATCGAATCTTCTCAGCACCGTCATTGGCAGGATGACATCGCGATACTTGCCGCGGACGTAAAGATCGCGGAGAACGTCGTCCGCGATACCCCAGATGAAATTGGCGATCCAGTTCAGTTGCGGCTGCTCCATGCATCTCCTCTCATCAAGCACAAAACCCCGTTCTTTTGCAAGATACGGGGTTTCGATAGTCGGTCCATAGCGCCCTCATCGATGACCAGATTTCTTTTAATCAAAGATTTGACATGTGGCGTCCTAATTAGCACGATTTACAAAAGAAAGCTACGATGAAACGAAATATCATACGGGCATGACTTTCGGAAAGAATAAGGCACATCATAATCGAGCTACGTTACCCTTTAGACATTGGCGATCAGTGCGGCGTGGATTTCCACTGGCGGATCCGGGAGATGATAATCGAAACATCCCTTTTTTTCATCCCAGGCAAAATCCTCACATCCCAGTTCCAAGAACCTCTCGTGTATCATCCTGTCATAATGAGCTCTGATGGATCTTACATGCCTCCGGATCTCCCTTGACCTCTCCTGCTGCGCCGTGTTGCCGATGTATTGCAGGTAACACAACCTGGGAACCCGGACCATACGGGTCTTCAGAAAAGTCCTGACCATGATCTCAAAGTCGTCCGCGACATGAAGCTCCGGGTTGTGCCCCCCAATAGATTCGTAAAAAGACTTTCTCCAGGCCCGTATATGGTTGGGGGT
>CAZCEM010000464.1:0-2550 GCA_964497555.1 uncultured bacterium | reverse complement strand
CAAAGATATTAAACATTGACCATCATTATACCGGCGAGCCTTACGGCGATTTGAATCTGGTGGACGTGGATGCGGTGGCGACTGCGGAACTGTTGTTTGAATTATGCCGGCAAATGGTGGTGCCGCTGACGCCGCAGATCTGCTACGGCTTGTACGTGGGCATCCTGTCTGACACTGGCCGCTTTCGATTCTCAAACACCAATTCCAAGGCGTTCCGGATTTGTGGCGAGATGGTGGAGCGGGGTGTCAATCCCAGCCTTGTCACCGAGAACGTCTTCTTCAATATGCCTCCGGAGGTGCTGAAGGCGCTGTCGTGGGGATTGTCGAATCTGGAACTCCACGTGCGGGGGATGCTTTCGATTCTGACGCTGGATCTAGATCATTTCGTCAATGACGCTGAAGACTTCGTCGAGTACGCCTCCTCTATAAGCGGGGTGGCGGTTTCGGCGTTCATCTCCGAGATTGAGAAAGGCGTGTTCAAGGTGTCCATCCGCTCCCGCTGCCGGGTGAACGTCTGCGACATCGCCAAGCGATTGGGCGGCGGCGGGCACTTGAAAGCGGCGGGATTCCGCTATGTTGGTCGGCTTGAGGACTTGAAAAAGAGTCTTATCGACGAAGTCAAGTCGGAAATCAAGCTGCATAACCTGCAAGTTGACGAACCGTTTCACGAGATGCCGCCCGACAATGGCGCGACTTTTTCCGACTGGCTCGAATGAGCGTCTCCCCGTCGGAACTCCAGAGACCGCAAGCAGATAAACTGACGGCTGAAGGTTTAATCCTGCCGGTGTACAAGCCGACGGGCGTATCATCCTTCGCAGTGGTCAAGCAGCTTAAACGGATTTTCGGCATTAAAAAGATAGGCCATGCCGGCACGCTGGATCCCTTCGCCGAGGGGGTGCTGGTCGTTGGCGTCGGGCGGGCGGCGACAAAAAGGCTGTGCGAATTCCAGCGTCAAGAGAAGGAATACATCGGCCGGGTGACGCTGGGAGTGGTGACGGACACCTATGATCCAGACGGCGAAGTCATCGAGCGCCACGAATTCACGATGCCGGACGAGACTGCTATCTCCAAAGTGCTGGGGGAATTCGAGGGGGAAATCGAGCAGACGCCGCCGCGATACTCAGCGGTGAAGGTCAAGGGGATGCGGAGCTACCGAGCCGTGCGTCAGGGCTTGAACCTTAGCCCTTCACCGAGAAAAGTTCACATAAAGCGCATCGAACTTCTGCAGATTCTGCCGGATGGATTTGAGATGCGGGTAGTTTGCGCTAAAGGAACGTACATAAGAACGTTGGCATACGATATAGGACGCCGCCTGGGAATGGGCGCGCATCTTGGCCGACTGATCCGCAACCGGATCGGCGCGTTTCGGCTGGAGGATGCGAAGACGTTGACACAAATTGCCGCCGAGAGGGGTAAAACCAGTGGGAGCGAATTATGGAAGTAATAGCCGGTCTTGAAAATGTTGTCCGCCAGTCTTCGGGCTCATTGACGGTGGGATCTTTTGACGGGCTGCATCTCGGGCATCAACGGATCCTGCAGCAGATGCGAAAACTGGAAGGACCGGTCACGGTGCTGACTTTCAATCCACATCCTCAGTCGGTGGCGCGGCGAGATCATCAGGCTCCCCTGCTGCTCACCAGCTTCGAAGAGCGGGAAGCTCTTTTCCGGAAGATTGGCGTGGACCGTCTTATTGTCGCTCGTTTCGACGAGACCTTCGCGGAAATACCGCCGGTAAAATTCGTTTCCGACATCTTGGTGGATAAGATCGGTTTTACAGACCTGTTCGTAGGACCTGGTCATCGGTTCGGCAAAGGACGCAAGGGCGATGTGAATCAACTGATGAGCCTGCGTGAAAAGTACGGCTTTCAGGTTCACGTCATCGATCCGGTGAACCGCTTCAGCGAGATGATATCCAGCAGCCGCATTCGCAAGCTGCTGGCGGAAGGCGACGCGCTGACCGCCTGGCGCTGTCTGGGAAGACCCTTTTACTACAATGGGCGAATCGTGCCGGGCGACGGGCGCGGACGGAGGATGAATTTTCCCACCGCCAACATCGAGTCCGGCGAGGTCGGAAAGATAATGCCGCCGGCGGGAGTATATGCCACAGTTGCGGAATTCGACAGCATTCGCTGGCCTTCGGTCAGCCATTTCGGACCCCGACCGACCTTCAAGGGCGCGGCGCCGTCGGTAGAAACCCACATCATTGGCTTCAAGGGCGACTTGTACGGGCACATCATGCAACTGGGGCTCATCGACCGGATGCGCGACATCATCGCCTTCACCAGCGCGCAGGCCTTGCTGCAGCAGATGGCGCTGGACATGAAGACAGCCATCCAACGGCTGGCGGAACTGGGATTCGGACCCAAAGCCCGGCTGAGGATTCAGCGGTATGGAAGGATAATCGGCTAAGAAATGCGGAATGCAGAATGCAAAATGCAAAATGCAAAATGCGGAATGCAGAATGCAAAATGCAGAATGCGGAATGCAGAATTTGCCGGAGGCGCATCATTCCAGCGAAAGCTGGAATCCAGGCCTATGAAATTAGAACGC
>CAZCEM010000463.1:0-2552 GCA_964497555.1 uncultured bacterium | reverse complement strand
TGTTTTTTTACAAGACTTTATTGACAAACCAAATAAAGATATCTAAAATTATAAGCCTTATGCTTGATATTTAATAAATCACACTGGATTTCAGCAATTTAAGGCCTCATCGTCTAGTGGTTAGGACATAGGGTTTTCGACCCTACAACGGGGGTTCGATTCCCCCTGAGGCTACGAGCCTTACATCGCCCCGGTTCCACCGCCGGGGCTTTTTTATTGCCGTCAAGGCCCTCGATTGCGGCGCCGCCGCTGCTTAGGACAAGCGTCTCGCTTGTCAACCGAGACGGTTAACCTACGCGGCAACCATACGGCTATTTTCAAAGGAAGGGAAGAGAGTTACGGCGGAGGTGCGTTCCGGCGCACACGGCATAGGCGTTTAACGTGATAGTGTCAATATGCTGGTAACAGACCGGAATGCCCGCTTTCGCGTCTGATTGTTCAAAGACGAAACATCTCCTTTTCCAATCTCCTTTTCTGGCGCTTCTCCTGGCGTTCGCGCTCTTTCTGCCAACGATCCTGCTGCAACTGTCTTTTGAAAAGGGCTTCAGGATCCTCTTGACGCCGCTCTTTAGCGCGGCGCTGGTCGGTCTTGCTGCGTCTTTCGACGCCGTCCCAGCCTTCGTATAGGTCCATTAGGGAACACCGCCGGTCTTCAGAGCGCCGGCGCTCTCCCTTACGTCGTTCGGATTCGGGCATTTACGTCTCCCGGTGAGAACTTTTATCCCTGGACATCATGGACTGGATGCACTTCGTTGGACGCGTCCCATTTATTCTATGAATTCTTAAATTCCGTTTCAGTTCAAATCTTCCCGCAGAGCCTTTTTCAAGGCTGTCTTACCGCGGAAGATGAGCGCTTCAGCGGATTTATAGCTGACCTTCAGCGCTGCAGCGACGCCGCTTATGCTGAGGTCTTCCCGGTAGCGGAGGTGCAGTGCGGCGCGCTGGCGGACGGGCAGGCTCCGGAATACTCGTCGAAATCTCTCCTGTCGCTCAGCATCGAGAATGTCCTCCATCGGCGAGGAGTCAGAGGGCGTTTCATAGATATCAGGCGGGGCTGGCTCAGAATGCGTCAGAAAGGACCTCAACCTGCGAAATCGGAGCGCATTCAGAGCACGATTGTAAGTCACGCGGTACAGCCACGTTGAAAACTTCGCTGTAGGTTTCCACGAGCCGGGGTGCTCCCACAGATGCACAAAGAGGTCCTGCGTCAAATCGCGGGCGGTTTCCCGGTCGCCAAGCATCTGCGCAGCCAGATGAAATACCAAATCCTCATGCCGGCGCATCAAGGTTGCGAAGGCGATTTCATCCCCCGCGCGGACGAGAGCGAGCAGTTCCTCGTCGCTGAGTCCGCCGATTTCAGAGGCTGGGACTGATGATGCCATCGGCTGGGGATGCTTTGCTAATTGACCGTGTTTGGATCGCTGACAGACTTTGAATTGAAGATAAGCCCGGTGGAAGTCTAAAGCAACTGTTGGTTAGCGGATTATCGCATATTAAATTGTACAGGCAGGGCAATGCGGAGGCGGGAGGACTTCGACCGCGCCAACGCTAAATTGTCATTTAATCCTTAAAACGAAAAGAGGAGATCATGGTTCCTTACGATGTGTCTGATTTGAGTCTCGCCAATGAAGGGAAGCGTCGAGTCCTATGGGCTGACGGCGATATGCCGGTCTTGGCGGCGATACGGGCTCGGTTCGAGGAGGAGAGGCCTCTCGCCGGCGCACGCATGGCCGCCTGCCTGCACGTCACCGCCGAGACCGCCAATCTGATGCGCACCTTGGTCGCGGGCGGCGCGGAAGTGCGACTGACAGCTTCCAATCCGTTGTCAACACAGGACGACGTCGCCGCGTCGCTGGTCAAGCATTTCGACATTCCCGTCTTCGCCCGTCATGGCGAGAACCACGAAACTTACTACAACCATATTTACGCCGCCATTGAGCATGAGCCGATGTTGACGATGGACGACGGCTGCGACTTGGTGACCACCATCACCGCTGAGCGGCCGATGCTTGCTAAAAAGGTCAAGGGCGGCCTGGAAGAAACCACCACCGGCGTCATCCGGCTGCGGGCGATGTTCAACGACGGCGAACTGGCATATCCGGTGTTGGCGGTGAACGACGCTGAGACCAAGCATCTGTTCGACAACCGTTACGGCACCGGGCAATCGACGGTGGACGGCATCATCCGCGCCACCGACGTGCTGCTGGCGGGACGGAAGGTCGTGGTGGCCGGATACGGCTGGTGCGGGCGAGGATTCGCCATGCGAGTGCGAGGCATGGGCGCGGTCGTGGCGGTCACTGAGATTAACGCGGTCAAGGCGTTGGAAGCCGCCATGGACGGCTTCCTGGTGATGTCGATGGAGCAGGCGGCCGAATGGGGCGACCTGTTCGTCACCCTCACCGGCACCTGTGAAGTGATACGCCGCGAACATTTTCTAAAGATGAAGAGCGGCGTGATGGTGGCGAATTCGGGACATTTTAACGTCGAAATAGACATCCCGGCGCTGGAAGATCTGGCTGTCGAGAGACGTGAAGGTGTCCGCAGGGGCGTGG
>CAZCEM010000462.1:0-2558 GCA_964497555.1 uncultured bacterium | reverse complement strand
ACGAACTCGATCAATGCCCTGACGGCGGCGCTGACCGATGCGAACATGCCGGGCGCGGAGATCCTGATCGACGCGACGGATGCAATCAATCTGAACAACTTCATCCACACGCAGGCGCAGGCGGCGTACCTGAAGTCCGCAACGCTTGAAGTGGACAACCAGGCGCCGACGTATCTGGCACAGGCCCTGCGCAAGGTGGATGGATCGCTTCTGATCAAAGAACTGACCAGCGACAAGGCAGATTCCAACGCGGATGTCCACGTGGCTGCCCGTATGCCTGGCGGCGTGCTCCAGCCGTGGCAGATCCTGGATCCGCCGTCGATTACGACCATTGGTGCGGCTGCCGATCCGACGTTGATCCGCGCCTCGGCGACGGTCTTCTCGGATAGCCTGCCGTCGTTTACCACCGATCTACTGACGAAGTTCAACGGCGACGGGAACACCCGTCTGCAGAACCTCGTTACAACCATCACAAACCACGGAAACCGCAAGTTCACGTTGAACGCGACGGCTGAAATTGTGTCGAACGCCAAGCCGATTCAGCCACAGCACGTGAAGTTCACGGCTCTGGATAACCAGGGCAACTCGGCGACTTCCACCGACGCGAACGTGCTGGGTATCAACGCCCAGGGAGTGTTCCTGTTGGAAGACATCCTTTATGTGAATGGTGTCGACGTGGACGACGCGGGTGGCGGAGCCGCCCAGACCGGAACGTCTGCACCGGATCGCCTGCTTTCGGGTGCCGGTGTGGATGAGCTTCGGCCCGGCGACGAGATCAAGTACGTCGCGACGTTCGGAAACGACTCCGGAGCGCCGGATGTCATGACAGCGGACTTCTCGGCCTTCTATCCGCCGATTCTTCGTCCGTTTGTGACATACCTGGTTCCGAGCGCGACCGAGGCAGGCGCGGGCAATACGACGATAGCCACCTGGGAATATGCGACGGTCCAGACGATGTACGACAACGAAGCCACCAACGACGCAGGTGTGCACTTTGCGAGCATCTGGATTAACGACACGACCACGTTTGGTCGATATGACAAGAACAGTGCAGCGGATATCGCGTTTGCGGGTGGGATCAACAATCCCGGCCAGTATCCTCCGGGACGTCAGGGATTTGGTGTCTCGCTGCAGACCGGCGCGGTGCAGATTGCCGCGATGGGTGCGGCGCAGGCCCCGGTTGCCTTGGGCCAGGCGGTAATCGGCAACGGCAAGATTGCCGTGCAGAATGTCTGGAACCTGAGCGATGCGAAAGTCCTGGCGAACACGACGACGCAGGCCACGGGGACCCAACCGGCGAAAGCCGCGAAGGTCATCGTGACGGCGACGGATTACAGCTCCCTGTTCCCGGCGAGTCAGATTCAGTCGGATGGCTTGATCGTGGATACGCAGCCGCCGGAAGTGGATTCGAGACTGACACCGACAAGCCCGACGGCGTTCCGGACGGCTGGTGACGGTCATGTATTCAATCGTGTCACCGGTGGCGACACGGTAACCATTACGGCGGACATTTCTAACCCGAATGTCACCCGTACGGGCGATGACAACTGGCTGGCCGGTCCGGGTACCAACCTGAACAACGTCGTGGTTGGTGCGGATGTGAGCGGACTGGGCGTGTCCGGTACGTTGTCCTTCCCGATTACCGGGACCTTCACGGTCGGTGGTATAACGCACTTCCAGAGCGCACAGACCGTCACAGTAGGCGAGAGCGCGGGAACCAGCGATGTAGCGCAGCAGACGGTTGTGAATATTACGTGGACAGGCCACGATGATGTGAACAACAACATCGTTGAGGTCATGCACGAGCAACCGGTGGCGGTGGATAACTTCCCGCCGTCGATCTTCCGTGGCTCGCTGGGTGTGGAGCTGCGGTCCGGGACTGCAACCTATGGCGAAGGTGCAGGGCAGATTGTGTACACGACGCCTGGCTCGAAGCTGGGTCGTACCGGTTGGAAGATTGCTCCAGGCTCGGTCCTGAGAGTGTCTGCGGTGATCGGCGATTCGCTGGATGATCCGCTGGGATTCTTGAGCAACAACCGGATTTCTCTGACGCTGTCCGGCAGCCCGACACCTCCGTCGGCAACGGTAACGCTGCAGAATGATCTGGCGACGATCAGCCAGACGAACCTGTCGGCACCGTTCGACGTAGAGTTGGCGCCGGGTATGGCGTTGGATACGACGCTGGGCTTCGGGTTCACCGTGAGTGTGACGGATGTCGTTGGCAACAACTCGACCGAGGCGAATATCGGCTCGTTCGATGTCAATGGACGTCCGACCATTGCGGCGTATGCGAGCACAACCCCGGCCCGCCTGAACAATCAGGCTGTGTCCGCGGGCGGAACGGTGGCGATCAACGCCGATGAGATTTTGACTCTCGGTGTGGTTGCGACGGATCTTGGTAATGTCGTCGATATGGACGTTACCCAGACGCCGGCCGGTGCGCTCGGTTCAACCTTTGTCTGGCAGACGGACCTGACTGGTGGGGATGGAACCGCCACGGTTACCATCACACCGGATGTTCCGACGTTTGGTGTCGGTCCGATTGAACCCTTCGCAGT
>CAZCEM010000461.1:0-2561 GCA_964497555.1 uncultured bacterium | reverse complement strand
ATGACAGCAAAGACGTTGGGAATGACAGCAAAGACGTTGGGAATGACAGCAAAGAAGTTGGGAATGACAGCGGAGAGATTCTTCGCAGCTCGGTTTTTGAATTGTCGGGCAGACAAAATCCGTCCTCCCAAAAGCCGTGAGCAATTTTAAAGGAACAACCGCCGTCCACCTCCTCCATACCGTCCCTTTAGTCCATTGGTTCCCTGGACGGTTGTATCTATTGTCAAAAGGAACACACCTCGCACAACGCACCCTGAAACGCGAAACTCAAGATGTATCTTTCTGATATTTCCATAAAGAGACCGGTGCTGATGACGATGGTTATCCTAACCTTCGTCGTCATCGGTCTGTTCGCCTACAGCCGTCTGGGCATCGACCTCATGCCCAAGATGGACTTCCCCTTCATCAGCGTAACCGCTGTCTATCCCGGCGCGGGTCCTGAAGAGGTAGAAACCCTCATCGCCAAGCCGATGGAGGAGCAGATAAGCGGCATCAGCGGGCTTAAGAACCTGTATTCGGTCTCGCAGGAAGGCTACTGCCTGCTGTTCGCCGAGCTGCAACTGGGCGAAGACGTGGATATCCGGGCTATCGACATAAAGGACATGATCGGCGCCATCCGCCGCAATCTGCCCGATGACATGCAGGATCCGGTGATACAGAAGTTCCGCATGGGATCCATGCCCATCTTAAACCTGTCAGTGCTCAGCGATATACCCCTCGAAGACCTAAACGACGTGGTGGAGGACGTCATCAAGCCGGAACTCAGCAAGATTTCGGGCATCGCCAACATCCAGATTCTGGGGCAGAAGGAGCGCGAAATCGAAATCGCTCTTTCAGCGCAGAAGCTGCGGGCTTATCAGCTCTCGCCCCTGCAGGTGGTAGCGGCGCTGGGCGCGGAAAACATGAACCTGCCTTCGGGGCGCATCGAGCGCGGTCGGCAGGAATACACCCTCCGCCTGGCGGGCGAATTCCTTTCTATTAAGGAGATAGCCGCCACACAAGTTCAGACTCCCCAAGGGCGCATCCGCCTCGACCGCTTGGGGCAGGTGCGCGACACGTTCGTTGAACAACGGGAGCTGGCGAGGTTCAACGGGCAGAGTTCCATCAGCGTCGATATCGTCAAGCAAGAGGACGCCAACACCGTCCAGGTCGGCAAGCGGGTGCGGCAGGCGCTGGAGCGTCTAAACAAGATGATACCTGAGAACGTGGACGTCAAGATAGGCCGCGACAACAGCGTGTTCATCGAGGACGCGGTGCGGGACGTGTTCAACAACCTGGTGCTGGGCATTCTGTTCACGTCCTTCGTGCTGTTCCTGTTCCTGCACAGTTGGCGCGGCACTGTCATCGCGGCGCTGTCCATGCCCATCAGCGTGGTCTCGACCTTCATCCTGCTGATGGCAGCGGGCTTCACGCTGAACATGATGTCAATCATGGGCTTGGCGGTGTCGGTGGGCATTCTGGTGGTGAACGCCATCGTGGTGCTGGAGAACATCGAGCGCCTGCGGCAGGAGGGGATGGACATGATGACCGCCGCCGCCAAGGGCACCGGTCAAATAGCGCTGGCGGTGGCAGCGGCAACCCTGACCAATATCGTGGTCTTCACGCCCATGGCGTTCATGCAGGGCATAATAGGTCCTATCTTTCGTCAGTTTGGCTTGACGGTGGCGTTCGCGACCATCTTCAGCTTGTTGGTCGCGTTCACGTTGACGCCGATGATGGCCTCGAGGCGCATCAAGAAAGGCGTCTATGTCATCGTCGCGCTGGTGACGCTGCTGGCGGTGTGGTTGTACGTGGGGCTTACGGCGGTGTGGATCTGCGCGGGAGTGGTGGCGTTCATGGTCATTGCCGAGAAACTAGGCGGTGTGAAGAGGTTTGGAATTCTCTGGGATAAGATGTACAGCGAATTCGCCCGCGATTACCAGACCTTCCTGAGTTGGGCCATTCATCATCGCAAGACCATTCTTGGCGCGGTAACATTGCTGTTTCTGTTCGGATTGTTTCTGTTTAAGTTCCTCGGCGCGGAGTTCTTCCCCACTTCGGACCAGCGGTCGCTGGGTATATTTATCGAGATACCGGCGGGAACCCGCTTAGAGGAGACCAACCGGGTTTTGGAGAGGATTGAATCCGAACTTCAGGGATACCCGGAAGTCGATGTCATTGTTACTAAGCTTGGTCAGAACGAGGTGGCGGGCTTGGGTGGCGGGCAGGGCGTTCAGTACGGTATGTTGCGCGTGGAGCTGCTCGACCGCGAACCGGGCGGTTTCCCGCCAACCAAAGAAATCATCAAAGACCTGCGCTGGAAGCTGGCGGACGTGCCGGCAGCGCAGATAGTCATTCAACCGACTTCGCAATTCGGCCACGGCGCCAGCGCTGACATTGAAATCCAGCTTCAGGGCGAGGATATGGCGGATTTGGCTGCGGCTTCCCAGCGGGCGATGGAGTTGATACGTGAGACGGGCGCGGCGGTGGATGTGCGCAGCGACTGGCAGCTCGGCAAGCCGGAAATTATCGTAGAACCCAACCGCGGCAAGCTGTTCGACCGCGGCGGAACGGTGCAGGAC
>CAZCEM010000460.1:0-2562 GCA_964497555.1 uncultured bacterium | reverse complement strand
GCTATGCGGGAACTATTTGAAGAAGTCCGGGCGGCGCATCATAATCGACTGCGCCCCCTGCTGCGGGATTTATCGCAAGCCTTGACCATCGAGGGCTTTAAGGCCACCTTGTGGGAGATTGAGCAAGCATATCAATCGCTGATTACCGCCGTGCAAGCTAAGCTGGGTAATAATCCGCTCCCTGATCTGAAGGATGATTTTAGGGCGTTACACGGTTTGACAAAACTCGAATCTGCCGCCGGGAAGATTGAGGAGTTTGGCGGGATGCTGCTGAAGCGAATCGCGCGGCTGGTGAATCTGCTGGAGGAATTCAAGCAGACGCCGGAGGAAATCCTGACCTCAGCCTTGGAACTGGCGGAAGCAAAGAAATCAATTGAAGTCACCATTGACGCCACCGGTTTACAACCAGCCGGAGATCGCTGTGAGAGCTTCTACCGGAAAGATGAAGTGCTGGAGGCCTTTGCCAATGTCCTTAACAATGCCTTCGAATCCTTTGGCAACACCCCAAGCCCCATCCTTCGGCTTAGCTCTCATCCAGCGCTGAAAGGCACCGCGATTCAGATCAGCGATAACGGGCGGGGAATCTCAACTGCCGAGGCTGAGAAAATCTTCCGCGATGGCTTCACCACCAAAGGCTCGACAGGCTTTGGTTTAGCTCATGCCCGGCGAGTATTCGAACGGCATGGCGGCAGCCTGCGATTAATCGAGAGCGCCTCCAGCCGCGGCGCAACCTTCGAGGTGGTATTGTGAAAAAGAAAAGCGAAGAATTAAGGGAAACTGATTCGCGCGGAAGCGACGAGAAGTCACTATCTGCTGGCATTGGTTTGCCGCGTGCCTCCATTAGCACGACTATCCTGCTGATTGAGGACGATGAGCGGGATCGCCGGATGCTCCTGGCGTCTCTGCGCGATAAGTACCAGGTCCTGGTTGCGGCTGACTACACTCAGGCCCAGGAAAAGATCAGCCGCGGCGATTTTGACATCGTGTTTCTCGATTTGATGCTCCCCCGAACCGCCGGTGAGAAGGTCGATGAGAACGGCAAGTTCGGACTGGATCTCCTCCGCCTGATCCGCGAGTCCGATTCTCTGACACCAGTGGTGGTGATTTCGGGACTGGCAACCGTCAAGACCGCCATGAAGGTGCTCTCCTGCGGAATCGTGGACTTCATTGTCAAGGATGATCTGGAAGATCAATTGCCCGTAATAATGCGGCGAGCCGAAATGATCCGGCAAGGCCGCGTGGAGCAGCTCATCCTGCGGCGCGAATCCCGCTGGACGGAAGGCGCTCAGAAGTTAGTGTATCGGTCGGAGGCCATGAAGGACTTACTGGCGCAGGTAGCAAAAACTGCGGCTTCTGACTTCTCGGCGCTGATTAGCGGCGAGACCGGCACCGGTAAAGAGCTGATAGCGCGGGAGATTCACCGGCTGAGCCCGCGATCTTCCTCCCCTTTCGTGCCCGTGAATTGCGGCGCCATCCCCGCATCTCTGGTCGAAAGCGAACTGTTCGGCTATGAGAAAGGCGCTTTCACCGGAGCGGAGAAACGCAAGCATGGTCTGGTCGAATTAGCGCACAACGGCACGCTTTTCCTCGACGAGATCGGCGATCTGCCCCTGGATTCGCAGGTGCGCTTGCTGCGGGTTCTGCAGGAACGCGTCTTTCGTCGGGTAGGCGGGGAAAAGGAATTTGCAGTGAATATTCGGATTGTCGCCGCCACCAACAAGGATTTGCTGAAGGAGGTGGCCGCTCATCGCTTCCGGGAAGATTTGTACTATCGCCTGGCGCCGGTTAAGCTGTGGGTGAGGCCGCTACGCGAACGCCTCGACGACCTTGAACCGCTCGGCAAATACTTCCTTCAGAAGTACGCGCCTGGCGCGAATATCACCTTTTCAGCGAAAGCCTTGAAAATGCTGAAGGCTGAAGCGTGGCCCGGCAACATCCGCGAGCTGGAATCGGTGGTGCAGCGAGCGCTGATGGGGCCGCAGGAAAAACGCGCCGGACGGGTGATTCAGGCTCGTGAACTGGTGAAACTTCTTCCGGATTCGTCCAAACCGGCGGCGCTGCGGGAAACAGTGGGAGAATACAATCTGACGCAAATCGAGCGGCGGGTGATCGCACAAGCCCTGGGACACTTCCCCACTCAGGAAGAAGCCTCGAAACAGCTCGGGATATCGCTAAGTCAGTTGCGCCGGAAACTGCAAGACTTCGGGATAGACAGTAAACCGAAGGTTCGCACAAAGAAGATCGTAAAGAATCTGGCGCAGCCAATCCCAGCGCTTCCCAACCGCCGGGCTGAGCTTTTGAAACTGGCTGCTACAAACAAGGAGTTCACCACCCGGCAGGCGGTGGAAATCCTGGGCGTCTCGCGGAAGACCGCCATCGCGCATCTGAACGACCTGGCGTTGTTGGGTGAAGTGCAGAGGATTGGCAGGGGAAGGTACGGGAAGGGGAAATGCTGAGAGTATCCAGCCACTAAAGGCCCTATGACCGGCAATCGGATTCTTGTTTTTACAGCCCTCGCGGCAGGGATTTTTCCCTTGCATTTTCATGCGTATTGTCCTTAAT
>CAZCEM010000459.1:0-2566 GCA_964497555.1 uncultured bacterium | reverse complement strand
GGTTGACAAGCGAGACGCTTGTCCTACGCGACCTATTTTCATGTTCCGTGGTGGGTAAGCCACCATAACAATTCCCGCTAATGCGGAAATCCAGATAAGTACTTGTATTTACAAATACTTACTATTTACGATATGGATACCAACTTTCGCTGGTATGATGCGCATTCTTGAATTGTCGGACAAATTCTTTAAGTCCGCCCTCCCAACGAGAGGCAAGTATTATCGTTTAACATTAAAAGAAAGAGGGAAGAAAGTCGGGAAAAGAAATCTGAAAATCCCCCTCATTCTCTGTCTTGGCAACGAGATACTCAGCGATGACGGCTTCGGCGCTGAGGTGGCGCGCTTGTTGGCGCAGGACGTCAGCGTGACTGAAGCTGCGGACGTGATTTTTGCCCCGCTGGCGGGATTCGCGCTGCTGGATCTGTTGGTAGGACGACCGCGGGCGTTGATTGTGGATACTATCCGCACTGGAACTGCGAAGCCGGGCACGCTGCACCGATTCCCAGCCGCTGAGCTGGCGGTCACCAATCACCTGACGACGAGCCATCAACTCAGCCTTCCCGCTGCCATGGAGCTGGGCCGACGTCTCAAGTGGAACATACCCGACGACATAGAGGTGCTCGCGGTGGAGGCGCAGGAATTGGAGCGGTTTGAGGAGCGGCTCTCGGAGCCGGTTCAGGCGGCGGTAAGCGAAGCCGTTCGCATTGTCAAGGATTGGACATCTCAGAAAACCAAGGGATGAAAATGGAAATCAAAGAAGGTACCCTGCCGCCGTCCGCGGTGCCTAAGACCTGCCCCGAATGCCACGGCCGCGGTTGGGTCGATAACCGCTGCCTAACTCCCGACCACGCTCACCGCTGTATGTACTGCGACGGCAAAGGCGTTGACGCCGGCGGCGCCGAATGCTATGCCTGCCACGGAACCGGATTGATCGAAGTCCGCCAGGTGGATAAAAATCCCTGTCCGCTGTGCTCCGGCGCTGGCGTGTTTCCCGTTCCGCCATCTCTCACAGCCTGGGAATTTGCCTACCGGCCCGGCAGCGGAGACTGATTTTAACAGTCTGGCTTAAGGATCTTCTCCCTGATTTAGGCGGAGTATGATTGGTTTTGACGCTTCCCCGCCGTCAGTTCCCAGAAAACAGCCCCTGGGGAACGCGCAGGTCAGGACTTTGAGCCTGCCCGACGCGCTCCCAGGTGCTATTTTCAGGGGAAACGTCAGGCCGCCAGCGGCACAACAAAGACTGAAAATAGCCTCCGTCCATCTCGTCCATACCGTCCATTTCGTCCATATCTCCTTGGACGGCTGAGTCTATTTTCAAAGGAATAACCGCGTAAAGGTCCCGATAATCGCCGCGAGAGTGAAAACTTAGGTCATGCACGAACTTTACATAGCTGATTCAATTTTAAAATCGGTTGAACAGGCTTTGCCCGAGGGAATCCCTTCATCCGCAGTCAGAAGAGTGGAGGTGAAATTAGGCCGTCTGGACGCTGTGAACTCCAACAACCTCTGCTTCTTGTTTGACACCATAAAAGGGAACTATGCCATGCCGTGGGCGGAACTGTGGATAGAGAATGTGGACGTCTGGGGCCTTTGTGGTGATTGCCAATCCGAGTTTCAGATTGATACGCCGGTGTTTATCTGTCCCGTGTGCAAATCGGGCAACGTTGAGGTGACTCGCGGGAGAGGCATCACTCTGAATTTAATTCAGGTGGAAGATCAGGTGAGCGCATAATGGATATTCAAATTGTCCGCGACGTCCTCGATGAGTCCAACCAGCGGGCGCGCGAGAACCGCGAGCTGTTCGACCGCAGCCACACCTTCGTCATCAATTTAATGGGCTCCCCCGGATCCGGCAAGACCGACCTGTTGCTGAAGACCGTGCCGGCGTTGACAGCGGAAGGTATAAGCTGCGCGGTCATCGAAGGCGACATCACCACCACCCTCGACACCGAACGTCTGAAGCCGCTCGGCATACCAGTTGTTCAAGCCAACACGGAACCCTTTGGAGGAGACTGTCACTTAGGCTCTCATCTGGTGCAAGGCGCCATAAAATTCCTTGACTTGAGCGCCATTCGCGTCTTATTTTTAGAGAACATTGGCAATCTGGTCTGCCCGGCAGAATTCTATCTGGGGGAGGACCGCAAGGTGGTGCTTCTGTCGGTCGCCGAGGGTGAAGACAAACCACTCAAATACCCGTTGATGTTCCGCGAGAGCCATCTGTGTCTACTGGGGAAGATCGACTTGGTCCCTTACCTCGGTGTGGACGTGAACCGCATGAAAGCCAATGTGCGGCTGGTCAACGGCAAGCTGAAGGTGATAGCGCTGTCCTCGCGCGCGGGCTTGGGATTGGAGGAGTGGACCGCTTGGCTGAGAACGGAGTTGGAACGAGCCGCGGCTGCGAGGAGGATAAGATCGGAAGATTGACAGCATTCTTCTGGAGAAGACTTCTTAGTTAGGTTCTACTGAAAAACTCTTCTTTAGATTAAACTCTCTGCTCAAAATTGCCCATCTGCTGTCATTCCGAACCTCTTCGCTGTCATTTCCCAGAAAATAGCGCCTGCGACGC
>CAZCEM010000458.1:0-2603 GCA_964497555.1 uncultured bacterium | reverse complement strand
TGGTGGGTGTGCTGGATTTTCGTCCGGCGCGTAAAGGTCCGTTCGGCAGGTTCCAGGTCGTCGAGTGGCGCACCGAAGGATGAAATGATCCTGCGAGGCTATCAGCGCGAAGCGGTCGATTCCATCTACCGCTACTTCACTGAGCACAGCGGCCATCCGCTGATCGTGATGCCGACCGCGAGTGGAAAGTCCATAGTTCTGGCGGCCTTCATCAAAGAGACGCTCGATCATTGGCCTGATCAGCGCATCCTGGTGTTGACGCACGTCAAGGAACTCATTCAGCAGAACTACCAGGAATTGGTCGGTCATTGGCCGATGGCGCCGGCGGGAGTTTACAGCGCAGGATTAAAGCGGCGGGAAGCAGAGGCGCAGATCCTGTTTGCTGGTATTCAAAGCGTCCACAACAAGGCTGGTGAGATCGGCGCCTGCGATTTAGTTCTAATCGATGAGTGCCACCTTGTGCCCCGATCTTCAGACACGATGTATCGCCGCTTCCTGGACGAGATGACAGTCATCAATGATCAGGTCAAGGTGGTCGGCCTGACCGCCACCCATTACCGTCTCGACAGCGGGCTGTTGACCGAAGGCGAAGACCGCGTCTTCACCGACGTCGCCTACGAGGTCTCGGTCAAGCGGCTGATCGAGGAGAAGTGGCTGGCGCCGCTGATTACAAAGGCACCGTCAACCGAACTCGACGTCTCCGGTGTCCATACCCGCGGCGGGGAGTTCATCGCCGGAGAGCTGGCGACTGCCGTCGACAAGACCGAAGTCAATGCCGCCGCGATGCGGGAGATCG
The DNA here is from genome assembly GCA_964497555.1 of uncultured bacterium. Classification (GTDB taxonomy): domain Bacteria; phylum Electryoneota; class AABM5-125-24; order Hatepunaeales; family Hatepunaeaceae; genus CAZCEM01. The sequence goes on along the minus strand of CAZCEM010000458.1, from coordinate 1,807 downwards.
TCCATTACGGGCGTGACCGCAAGTCGTGGCTGATCTTCTGCGCCGGCGTCGAGCACGCCTATCACATTCGCGACGTGCTGCGCGAGCATGGCATCGCTGCAGAAACCGTCACCGGCGACACCAATGATCTGGAGAGGGACTACATCCTCGGCGAGTTCAAAGCGGGACGGATAAGGGCAGTTACAAACTGCGACATCCTTACCACAGGTTTCAACCACCCGGGGATTGATCTTATCGCCTTCCTCCGTCCAACCCAATCTACCGGATTGTATGTGCAGATGGCGGGAAGGGGTATGCGCAATGCACCCGGCAAATCCAATTGTGTGATTCTTGACTTTAGCGGGAATATTCAGCGTCACGGGCCAATCGACCTCGTGGAGCCGAAAACTTTATCTCGGAACGGCAATGGAAAATCTCCTGTCAAAACCTGTCCTAATTGCCGAACCGTCCTTCACAACAGAGTAGGCGTCTGTCCGGAATGTGGACACAAGTTCCCAGGCCGACCCGAACCAACGCTTGATCCCACGGCTTCAGCGCGTCCCATAATCAGTCCTGCGGCGCCGATTTGGGTGAAGGTTGACAAGATCGTCTACCGGCGACACACCAAAGTCGGTAAGCCTGATTCACTGCGGGTCGATTATTACGAGAATCCTTTCACCTTCTACTCCGAGTGGGTGTGCCTTGAGCATGGCGAATCGGTCACCCATCGGGCGATTCAGTGGTGGCGGCGGCGCAGCGACGATCCGCCGCCGCGGACCGTGACCGACGCGCTCTGGCTGGCGGACAGACTGAAGCAGCCCTCGGAAGTCCTGGTCATCGAGCAGGGGAAATACTGGCGCATCATTAGTTACCGCTTCAGCGAAGGCGAAGCACCGATTGTGGAGGTTGAGGACAAGATGGAATATGCTGGACAGGATTCGACGTCAGATGAGGAGGCACCCTTTTGAACGAAGAGACTATCACCGTCACCCGCGAGCATTACGAGCGGTTGAAGAACGAACGCGTGGCGCTGTTCGGCGCTAACAATGGCGTCTGGACGGATGTAGAACTGGAAGATCACGCTGTAGATGCGGCGGTGGAAGCCGCCGGGCGGTTCATTGAAGCGCATTGCTTGAGCGACAAGTCGATGGCGTCGCTCTCCCCGGAGCAGTTCCGCGCCATCCTGCAACAGGCTTGCTGGAAGTATATGCAGACTTATGTCGATTATATCCCGTTTTGAGTCCAAAATATGAACCTCAAGCAAACTATTCAGATTTCCCAGAGACGTCTTCGCGCCCGAGGCCACACCCATACTTCTGATGAAATGAACAATCTGGAACGGAAGTATGCCGATCATCTACGCAAGTTGCAGTTAGCGGGTGAGATTCATTCGTTCGCCTTCGAGCGCCACAACCTGAAACTGGCAGACAAGACCTACTACAAGCCGGATTTCGAGGTGATGTTGCCCGACGGCACCATTGAGTTCCACGAAGTCAAGGGCTTCATGCAGGAAGACGCCAATGTAAAACTCAAAGTGGCGGCTGAACAGTTTCCGCAATTTGTCTTCCGGTTGGTTAAATGGGACCGCCTAGAAGGCTGGAATATACGGGCATTGCCGCCACACGGATCGTCTGAATGACTTCGTCGTCAAACATACCCGCGGCAACCGTTTTCACTACAGACGATGCCGAGCGCATCCGCGCCGTCTTCCCGACTGAAATGGTCGAGCGGTCGCAGTGGGTTGCCTACCAGATGATTTGGAAGGATGACAAGGGGAAGTTCACAAAGAAACCCCTCGATCCGCACAACGGACGCGGAGCAAGAACAA
>CAZCEM010000457.1:0-2618 GCA_964497555.1 uncultured bacterium | reverse complement strand
GCCCTCAAAGAGAAAGGGGCAGTTTTCTGGGAAATGACAACGAATGACCAAATGATTTTGCACCCATTAATACTATTCATTCCCCGTTTCAAAGAACTCCACCACCTTCTCCACCGTCTCGTCCACGCCCTCCGGCGAGAACGCCTTCCCCTGCATCGCCGACCGCACGGCTCGGCCGTAACCCTTGAGGTTCACGCGCGGGTCCAACACCACCACCACGCCCCGGTCGGTCTGCGTCCGAATTAACCGCCCCGCGCCCTGACGCATCTTGAGTATCGCCGCGGGCAACTGGTACTCGTTGAACGGACTGCGCCCGGCTTCCCGCAGCTTCTCAATCCGTGCCGCGACTATTGGGTCGTCCGGCACCGCGAACGGCAGCTTGGGGATGACCACAATCTCCAGCGCCTCGCCCGGCACGTCGATGCCCTCCCACAACGAATCCGTGCCCAGCAGTATCGCCCGTCCCAGTGCCTGCCGAAACTGCCGTATCAGCCGGTCCCGCCCCGAACGCCCCCGCTGAGACAACAGCTCGATTCCACTGCCTGCCAATAACCGGCTGATATAACGCTCCATCGTCTTCAACGCGAAATACGACGTGAGCAGAATCAACATCCCCCGCCCCAGCCGCAATGCTATCTGAGCGCAGATCTCCGACGCGGCTTCCAGATGCTCCATCGAACTGTCCGCCGGCGACGGCAGTCCCCGCGCATACACCACCCGGCAGTTGCGCTGATAGTCGAACGGCGAGCCATAGACAATGGCGCGCAGCTTCTCCGGCGGCAGCCGGTCCAAACCCAGTCGCCGCACCAGCAGCCCGAAGCCGTCCTCGCCCGTGCCCGCCGCTAATGTCGCCGAAGTGAGCACTGCCGTTTCGAGCCGATTCCACAAGCCGTCGAACAACAGTCGGCTCAAGTCCAAAGGCGCACTGCACAGATGCGGAGTCCGGTTCTGATCGGACGCGATCTCCACCCAATACACCCGGTTGGAATCTTCCGCCTTCACAGTATCCACCAGCCCGGCGCTGAGTTGCGAAACTTCATCCGACACTGCCAGCAGCTCCTGCCCCAATTCAGCGGGAAGGGGATCCGCGGTCTCAGCTTCGACGCGCTCCCGAATCTTTATCAACGAGCTGCCCAGACCGACCAGCTCCAGCGCGGGATCCATCCCTGATCCCTCAACCAGTGTGTGGAGCGTATCCCCGGCCCGATACCGAAACGACAGCGAATAAGGCATCTCGTCGGGGATTCTATCCTTCAAGCCCCAGGAGATGGACAGGAAGCACTTCTCGAAGGCGGTGTTCAATTCGCCGGCGTCGGCGGCGAGCTTCTCCAGCGGCTCAACCAGCCGCTGCAGCCGTTTGTCAGCGCTGAGGGCGGTCCACAACGCCCCCTTACGCTTGACGAGCTGCCCCAACCGCTCCAGCGACTGGCTGATAATATAAGCTGAACAGTCCACTCCGAATTGGTCGGTGGCAACGTCTTCCAGATGATGCGCCTCGTCGATGATGATTCTATCCGCGCCTTCGCCCAACAGCCCGACTTCGCCGCTCAAGTCGGATAGAATCAGGCTGTGGTTGACTATCACTAAGTCGGCTTCTTGCGACTTGGCGCGAATGCTCTGAAGGAAACATTCCCGCCCGAAGCGGCAGCGCGGACCCATGCAGTAGCCCGATTCCGAGGCGATAAGGTTGAGGAACGAGCCTTCGCGCTCGTGGACGGCGTTCAGCTCGGAGGTGTCGCCGGTTTGAGTCTCATGCGCCCACCGAGTCGTCAGCGCCGCTGATTCACGCAGCTTGGCGGATACACCGTTGCGCTCCGGATAGGCTGCCCAATTGCGCCACTTGGACAAGCACAGATAATTATGCCGCCCCTTCAGCAGCGCAGCGCGGTAGCCGAACCGGAACAACTTTCCGAGCCGGGGGATTTCGTCGTAGAAGAGCTGGTCCTGCAGGTTCTTGGTGCGCGTCGAAACGACCACCCGTTTGCCGCTGAGCAGCGCCGGTATTAAATAACCCATCGACTTGCCCACGCCGGTGCCGGCTTCCACCACCAGTGCGCCGCCTTCCTGCAGCGCGCGCATGACCTCCATCGCCATGCCTATCTGCTGTGGACGGATTTCGTACTCGCTCAGTGCGGCTTGGAATCTCCCGCGCTCGAGGTACAGCCGTTGAATTTGCTCCGACGTCACCTGGAGTTCCGGTCGGGCTTCACCGGCGACGGTCAAGGTGTTGCGACGGTTTTGATAGGGCCCCGTCAACGCGGGAGGCGGCGGCGCAACGGGCTGGAATCCGCCCCGCAAGGCTCGCAGCACGACGCGAAGGGTGTTCGCCAGCGGCGAAGAGGTGCCTTCGACGAAATGCAGGGCTTCTTCGAGATGCGCCTTTGGCACCGAGCGCAATCCTTCCAGCAACTTGGCGAGCAGCAGGCCTGTCGCAGCGGCGTCGGCTGCAGCTCGGTGGGTGGGATTCTCCGTCAGCTCAAACAACTGGCTCAGATGCCCCAGACCATAAGCGTCAAGACAAGGCAGCAGAAACCGAGCGGTCAGGTTGGTGTCGTGCGCGCGGGGGATGGTGCGAGAGGCGTGAAAGGCGTCAGCAGTGGCAGGATGCGCGGTGAGGA
>CAZCEM010000456.1:0-2618 GCA_964497555.1 uncultured bacterium | reverse complement strand
CGGCATGGTGCACCGCCTCGACAAGGACACTACGGGACTGATGGTGGTGTGCAAACAGGACGCCGTGCTGTCGAAGCTTGCTGAGGACTTCCGCGAACACCGCATCGAGCGGGAATACATCGCTATCGCTTGGTGGTCCTTCCAGCCCAAGCTGGGCGTGATCGACGCGCCGCTGGGGCGCAGACTCAGCGACCGGAAGAAGTACGCGGTTCGACCGGACGGCAAACCGGCGCGCACCCATTACCGGGTCAAGGAGACATTTGACTTTCTATCGCTGGTGGGATTGAGGCTTGAGACCGGACGCACCCATCAGATACGGATTCACCTGTCGCACATCGGACATCCGGTGTTCGGCGACCAGGAATATGGCGGGCGCAACCGACAACTCGGAAAGCTGACCTCCGCCCAGCGGCGGGAAGTGGCGGAGTACTTGGAGCACATTGACCGGCAGATGCTTCACGCCCGGACGCTGGGCTTCGTCCACCCGATTAATGGTAAAAAATTGCATTTCGAAGTCGAACCGCCGGAGGATTTTAAGTGGCTGCTGGCTCGGCTGCAGGAGGTTAAAGCTCACCGAAAGAACTGCGTTCGGGCTGGGATGGAGGAAGAAGATAAGCCAATCGGAACTGACGATGGATATCAATGAACCACAACCATAAACCAGCTTTAAAATCGTCTCCCTCGCCGTGGAGATTCATATCTTGCGACTCTCATCGTTTGAAGGCGAGGAATTTCCCGAAAAACCTTGAATCGCGGGCGGATTTTTCCTAACTTTATGTTTGAACGTTGCTTCGCATTGTTTCACAAACATACATTCAGGAGCTACCATGGCTGAAATAGCCTCCTTTCGAGGATATCGATTCAACAAGCTGATCGCCGGCGATCTCAACAAGATCATGGCGCAACCTTACGACCAGATCGACGAGACACTTCGATTGACATACTTTGAGCGCAGCGAATACAACGTGGCTCGCATCACCAAGGACGTGCCGCGTCCTACCGACACACCCAACGACAACCAATACACCCGCGCTGCGACCTGCTGGGAGGGATGGATGGAAAAGCGCGTGCTGGTTCGTGAAAATGGTCCCGCAATCTATCCTTATTTCCAGCAATATCAGGTCGAAGGCAGGACTTTCGTCCGCAAAGGTTTGATCGCGCTGGTCTCCCTCGACGATAAAAACGCCAAAGTCCGGGCTCATGAGCATACCCTCTCAGGACCCAAAGCTGACCGCCTGAAGCTTATGAAAGCGACCGAAGCCAACGACGGCCAGATTTTCATGCTCTACCAAGACCCGGAGCAGAAGATCAACGCCATCATCGACCAGGAGCTGCTGGGCGTGGATCCCTCAGTTACCGTCAAAGATGATTTCGGCGCCACCCATCGCCTGTACAAGATCACCCGTCCCGGCGCGGTGCTGGACATCGCCGAGTTGTTCCAAGACCTCGAACTGTTCATCGCCGACGGTCATCACCGCTACGAGACCGCCGTCAACTACATGAATTACTGCAAGAGCCGCAATTGGAAGCCCGTGTCAGCAGTTCCAGCCGAGAGCTTCACCCACCGCATGATGACCATGGTCAACATGTATGATCCCGGTTTGCAGGTGCTGCCAACCCACCGGCTGCTGCATTCGCTGACCGGTTTCAATCCGGAGGACTTTCTGAAAAAAGCCGGAGCGAATTTTGAAGTTCAGGCTTTCAGTGACCGCCCGTCGCTGTTCGCGGCGATGGATGAAGCCTTCGCAGGGGAAAGAACGGCATTCGGCCTGGCGGCCGGAGGGATGAACGGCTTTCGCATGTTGACCCTAAAGAATCCCTCGGTTCTGGACAGCTTGCTCGACGAACCGCACTGCGACGCCTGGAAGAAGCTGGACGTCGCCATCCTCCACACCGTGCTGCTGGATAAGATCCTCGGCATCACAAAGGAGAAGCTGGCGGCTGAGTCCAACATTCAATACATTCGTTACCGCGACGCAGCCTTAGACAAGCTGGGGCACGGCGGCGTGCAGGCGGTGTTCCTGATGAATCCGACGCGGGTGGAGCAGGTGCGGGAGGTGGCTTTGGCGGGCGAACGCATGCCGCAGAAATCGACCGATTTCTTCCCCAAGCTGCTGACCGGCATGGTGATGATGAAGATGCAGATTGACAAGAGCATGGGCTTGGCGGTTTATGAAGCGGAATAAGATGTCGGGGCGCATTTACTATGCGCCTTAACCGGCCCAACAGGCTTCAGCCTGTTGGGCGCAGGTTAGAGCCTGCACTACTGGCTCAAGATACACAACGCCGCCTCGCGAGAAGCGGCGTTGTGCTTCCGGTTTTACATCGGATTTGTGGTTGAAATGCGACAGGTTGAAGTTGTATAGGCCGAAATGATTGACCGGCGCTGGAAAGCAATTTATATTGAAATTCCTTGAAAACGGAGGATTAGCCTAATGGTAAGGCAGCGGTCTTGAAAACCGCCGGGCTTATCACCCTTGGGGGTTCGAGTCCCTCATCCTCCGCAATAAAAACCGCGCGCCCCTGGTGCGCGGTTTTCTCTCTGGTCAAGGCTTCGGAATTAATACCAATTCGCAATCATCGAGTAACTAATTAGGGTCTGCTGAAAAACTCTTCTT
>CAZCEM010000455.1:0-2621 GCA_964497555.1 uncultured bacterium | reverse complement strand
GGCGCGGGATTTCTCCGAGCGCCAGAAGCGGGTCGGTCCGCCTGACGCCGAGCAGGACGCGGTTGGTTTTGTCCGCGAGGACCACTTTGCAGCGTTCTCCATTATCCGCATCCGCGGCGGGCGCATCGTGGGGCAAAGCCCCTTCTATATGGAACGCGCCGGGGGGATTGGCGGGGACGAGCTGCTGGAAAGCTTTCTGGTTCGGCAGTATGACCAAGTCGATTCCATGCCGCGCGAAATCTTCCTGCCTTTCGAGCCGCCCGACCGCACCAGCCTGGAGACCTATCTGCAACAGCTAAGCGGTCGGAGGGTGTCGGTGCAGATTCCTCAGCGGGGCGAGAAGCGCAGTCTGGTGGAACTGGCGCTGGCAAACGCCGAGCACCTGCTGTTGGAGCGGCGGCTGATGGCGGATAAGCGCGACTTCGTGCCCCGCTCAATTCAGGCGCTGCAGGATGAGTTGCATCTTGACCGGCCGCCGATGTGGATCGAAGGCTTCGACGTCTCCAACCTGCACGGCATTGACAGCGTGGCGTCGATGGTGGTGTTCAAGAACGCTAAGCCGCTCAAGAGCGCCTATCGAATCTTCAAAATCAAGTCGGTCGAAGGCATCGACGACTTCGCGTCCATCGGCGAAGCGGTCAAGCGGCGGTACCGCCGAATCCTGGCGGAGATGGCGGAAACTGATTTGCCGGAACTTGGCAAATTGACTAATAAGCAAGTGTTTTCACCGGTTCAAAACGAGGCTGCCGAAGATATTGAGGATGAACTGAACGAAGATGATTCAACCGAAATGGATGGTGAGCAGCCCGTTGCGCGCCTGCCCGACCTAATACTAATCGACGGCGGCAAGGGGCAGCTCGGTCGCGCCAAGGAAATCCTCGTGGAACTGGGCTTGAGCGAGCTGCCGGTGGCGGGGCTGGCGAAGCGGTTGGAGGAGCTGATTCTGCCGGAGCGGACGGAACCCATTGTCCTACCGCGCAGTTCCTCTGCTCTGCGGCTGTTGCAGCAGATCCGCGACGAAGCCCACCGCTTCGCGGTGACGAAGCATCGGTTGCTGCGGGGCAAGCGGCAGGTTAAATCCCGGTTGGATGACATCCCCGGCGTAGGTCCCGCCCGGCGGGAAGCCTTATTGAGGACCTTCGGCTCGGTCAAACGCATCGCCGAGGCCGAAGTGGAAGCCCTTGCCGCTGTTAAGGGCATGAATAAGAATATCGCGCAAATCGTGAAGGAAGAATTGAACCGATGAAGTTTAACCTGAGCTTGCTGATATTACTTGTGATGTTGATGGGCTGCGGCGCGGCGGAGTCCGAGCGGAACACCACCTACATCTACCCTCCCTGGCGCCACACCTGGGGTGTGCGGCGGGCGACGCCCTTCAAGCTGCGAATGTTCGTGGGCAATAAAACTCACTTCAACAATCCGCAGGGTCTGGCGTGCGTCCGGCTCGACGCCTGGGAAGACCCGACCACCACCTACGATGACGACGAGGTGACGGTCTATGGCGTCAACTCCGGCGAAAACTGCATCATTTACAACAAATCCATGTATTCGCTGGGGATTTACGGTCTGGACGAGGGACAGGAGAAGTTCAACAAGCCTTGGGGCATCACGGCGGACGCCCGCGGGAACGTCTATGTGGCTGACCGCGGCGACGCACGGGTGGTGCGCCTGTTCAATCCCGGCCAAGAACTCCGGTTCGCGGGTGTGATAGGGCAAGAAAAGGTCCTGATCCCGTTAGTGGATCCGCGCGGCGTGGCGCTGGACGCGGCGGGCAACCTCTACGTTACCGACGCAGCGATGGGGGACGTGGTGGTGTTCAACAGCTCCGGTGCCGAGGTCAACCGCTGGGAGGGATTGATTCAACCAGACGGAATAGCAGTTGTGGGGCCGGATGAACAATGGCTGTTCAATCGCCGCGACGCCTTCGCGGTGGTGTGCGACTCGATGCGCAAGCGGCTCACCAAGTTCTCGCTGTCAGGTGAACGGCTGCTGTCAGCACTGGCGGGGAAATCACTGCCGGCAGAGTGGGAGTTCGGCTATGTTGTAATCGACTATCACAGCCAGATACTGGTGACCGACGCCGTCAACGGCTGCCTGCACAAGTTTGATTCAGACCTGAACCTCCTCACCAACTTTGGCGAGTCTGGCAAAGGGGATTATCAGTTCGACCAGCCGCGGGGGATTGCGCTGCATCGGCGGCTGGGGCAGCTTTTCGTGGCTGAGCGGGAGGGCGCGCAGTATTTGTGGGTGGCGACGGACGTGAGCGATTTCCGGGCGAAGGTGCGGGTGGATTCGGTGTGGAAGGACCTGGACGTGGACTTCCGGTTGACCGAGCCGGCGCTGGCGGAGATTGACGTTTATGACCATTATCACCGCTACATCACACGCATCGCTGAAGGGCGGCGGTTTCGAGCCGGCAATAATCACTTTTCCTGGAGCATGATTGTTCCGCAGCGGGAGGTCTATGAGGACCGACCGACGATGCTGCCGCCAAAGGTCAGCCGCGGACAGCCGCTGCCTCCGGGGACGTACATATTAGAGGGCAGGTTCCGGGCGGTGTACTGCTCGACGCTCCATTTCACGCGGGAAGCGTGGACGGAATTTAAGGTGAGGTAAAAGAC
>CAZCEM010000454.1:0-2627 GCA_964497555.1 uncultured bacterium | reverse complement strand
AAATATACGACGCGAATCTATCCAATTCAAACCTTAAATTTTAATAATTTATTAGCGGTAATTCAACTTTGAAGGAGATGGAAGGTAAAGGAGGCGTGAATATTTTAAGGAAGGAGGTTATCGTTTAGAAAGGCTCACCTTAGCTCTGAGGAATAAGCCCTTGAAAACAGCCCTCAGGTTTCCGGTAGGCCGGTCGTCCCGCCCTCCAAGTAAATACCGCCGCGTCAATCTGACCGCGGGAGAAAGTCCGTTGCAAATGGGGCGGTATTCGCGGAGACTCAGGGATTCACATTTAGACGAACGCAGTTCTCGCCGGTCTTGGAACCCCCCTTCACCGAAAACACCAAGGCTTTTTCAAACGGTCGGCATAATCCCGTCTCCTCACAGGCGATGTAATTCAGAACCACCTTCATCCTGCCCGAAGCGCCGGTCCACCGTCCTTCGATGCGCATTAAGCCATCCGCCTCGACCTTTAGTTTATGCAATTCCGCTTCCGACAAGGGTTGAAAAATTCTTCTCGACACTTTGTCCAGAGACGCCATTAGAGTCGAATCGGGATTCAGCCTGACGCCTTCCGGCAAGTGAACGGCAATCTCGATGACGCCCAGTCCCTCCAGCACTGGAAATTCCTTCAGAGTGGAAACAGTCGGATGCACCATTAGAACTTCCCGCATTCGCAACGGAAAGGTGACGACCTTGCGGCTCGGGATATTCAGAATCCGGATCCGGTGATTATTGGTGTCGGCTATATAGAGGCTGTCGCCAGCGAGGCTCAATCCTCCTGGTTCGTAAAACCGTGCGTCGGAGCCTTTCCCGTCTTTGAAGCCCGGGTGACGGGAACCGGCCAGCAACCTGACAGTTCCCGCTTCAACGTCGATAGCTTTGACTTTATTGTTATAGGTATCCGCGACATACACCTTCGTCCCGGCGGCCGCCACTCCCATGGGGTGTTGAAACATCGCTCGGCTCTTATCCCCTTCGCCGTCGCCGAATTCAAACAACCCCCTGCCAAACATGGTGATTACAGGATCTGATTCGCCGTTTATATCGACATACCGAATCGCGGACGCCTCCGAATCAGCGATGTACAGCCGATTTCCCTCCGCGCTTATGCCGCTGGATTGCGCCAGCCAGGCTTTTTTTCGCTCGTCGTCCTTAAGACCCTCCCGTCCGACGCCGGCAAAAGGCTCGATGAATCCGTCTCGCAGCCACAACCGCCAGATCTGGTGCAATCCGGCCATGGCAGCATATAAACAGCCCTCGTGGATTGCCAAATCCCACGGTGAATTGAGGCTCGTTTCGAGTCCTTTACCGGATTGGCTGGAATAGCTTGCCAGCCGTCCTGTCCCGGCAATGGTTGACACAGTTCGATTTTTTAAGTCCGCGGTTCGAAGGACGTGGTTGTCAGTGTCGGCGATGAACAACATCCCGCCCTCCATCGCCAGCCCGTGGGGATGATTAAACTGCGCCTCAAAGAATAAACCATCACGCAGTCCTTTGGCGCCGGATCCGATGACCTCTTGAATCCAGCCCGACTGAAGGTCGGCGATTACTATTCTGTTGTGGTTCTGGTCAGATATGAATAAGCGTCCGTCGTCCGGATCCGCCAGCACCTTTCCGGGAAATGCCAACAGTGAATCCGAGGTCCGGTTGCGTTCGAGGTTTAAATGCAAGGCGTTAGTATTAAGACTGCCGCTGGTTCTGCCGCGAGCCGACAAGCCGCGTATAAGCCCCGCCAATCGGTCATAGACGCCTTCGCCGGAGAAGGAATCGATCACGTATCCTTCCGGGTCTATCAGCACCACCGTCGGCCAGGACTGCGCGCCGTACAAGGACCAAATCTTGAACCGGCTGTCATTGACGACCGGATACTCGATTTCATAGCGGAGAATCGCTTGACGGATGTTGTCGGTGTGCCTCTCCTCAGTGAACTTGGCGCTGTGAACACCGATAACCACCAGCTCGTCGGGAAATTCACGCTCCAGTTTTTTCAGTTCGGTGATTATACGCATGCAATTGACGCGGCTATAGGTCCAAAAATACAGCATGACGAGCTTCCCTCGCAAGTCGCTCAGCCGCAAGGGGCGGTCGGTGTTTAACCAAGCCATCGGTGCGGGGAACTCTGGAGCCAGGCTCGTCCTCTCCTTCCACGCCTTGAACATCATTTGGCTCACCATTACGACAGACAAACCTACCGCGACAATAGCCAGCAACAATCGACGCTTCGCTTCCGAAAGGTACAGTGAATCGACCGTCAGAGAACACATTTTGAAATATAATACGATTATTTCAGGAAATAATTGTAAAAAAGACCGGTGGAATGTCGCCATTCCACCGGTCTGAAAGAATACGGCCCCATCGCGAGGGGAATTCACTTTATTGAATGGAGCCGATTTTTTGTTTTTTCATTTAAAATCCTGCCTGCGACAGCGGGTGCGGTCCTAAACGGCAAAAGACGCCCCTTTGGGCTTCAGCTCCCCTCCGGCTCAACCTTTGCCTGACCGCTGAAGAGACGTCGCATGATGTGGTCCGACATCAGGTCAGCAAATTTCTGAACGCTGTCCGAGCTTGCGGTTCTCGAGGGCAGCGGCGGAGGCGGACCTAATTCGATTTGCCCGATTTCCAAC
>CAZCEM010000453.1:1358-2628 GCA_964497555.1 uncultured bacterium | reverse complement strand
CTTTGCGAGCGAAGCGAAGCAATCTCATCCTCCCGTCTTTGCGAATCCGCCACCAGCGGATGAAGCGATTTCTCGTCTTCGGAGGATGAGATTGCTTCGCCAGCCTTCGGCAGGCTCGCAATGACGGGGGCGGGGGACAAGGGCTGGCTCGCAAAGACGACCCCCGCCGTCCTCGCCAAATCCCCCAACGCCTCCAGCGAGTCCGACTTGATGGAAATGAATTCATCCACCCCGGCTTCGCGGTACCGAGCCGCCAGCGCTTCATCGGCGGGCAGCCCAGCGAGGATGATTCGGGCGTTCGGCAACTCCACTTTAATCAGTTTGGCGGTTTCGGGCGCGGCTTCGGGGTAGGTTTCATCCAGCCCGCAGATCACTACTGCGAGCGGCTGAGCCTTGACGGCCTCCGCAGCCGCTTCCGCCGGGGAATTGAATCCGCCGGTGCGGACGACTTCAAACCCGCCCGCTTCATAGAAGGACGCCGCGAAGTCCAGGCGCGGCATGTACTTGCCGATGGAGCCCAAAGTAGCTAAGAAAACCTTGGCGTTGCCTCCAGTGGAGCGAAAGGTCTCGACGGCTCGGCGAAGCTGTTCGAACAATTCCGCGGCTCGGCGACGAGGCACCGGGGCAATGGTTAGAAAATCGCCATCGTCGAAGGGCAGTACTCGGGTGATTTCACCGATGGTGGCGCCGGAAGCGGCGGCGGCAATGACCGCCTCGACCACCTCGCCCGGTTCGGCGTTCATAATAGCCGCCAGCTTATGCATGACGTTGAGATCAGTTTGCTGGGATTGGGATTCGCGGATGAGCCGCAGCTTTTCGGACTGCTGCTGTTGCAGATCGGCGTAATCCGGCGTCTCGGTGGGCAGGGATTCTTCGTGAGGATTGGGATACTTATTCACGCCGATGATGGATTTGCAGCGCAGGGCATAGGACTTGGCGCGTTCGGTGGCAGTGGCGGCGATTTGTGCCTGCGGGAAACTGGCTTCCAAGGCTGCGATCATCCCGCCTTGCGCCTCGATCTGCTGGAACAGCTTCCAGGCCTGCTCGGCGATCTCACCAGTCAGGGCTTCGATGTACCACGAGCCGCCGCCGGGATCCAAAACCTTGTCCAGATGGGCTTCATCGCGCAAGACCAATTGCACGTTGCGAGCCATCCGGCGGGAGAATTCATCAGCGGGGCGAATGGCTTCATCGAAGGGCGAGGTGGTCAGGCTGTCCGCTCCGCCGACGACGCCGGAGAAGGCCTCGGTGGTGGCGCGCAGCATGTTGA
>CAZCEM010000453.1:0-1348 GCA_964497555.1 uncultured bacterium | reverse complement strand
TGTTGACGTAGGGATCAAAAGCAGTTTGGGTATAGGCGGAGGTCGAAGCGTTTATCCACATCGAGCGGCGCTCTTCCGGTACATCGACCGTTTTCAGAATCCGATCCCACAGCATCCGCGCGGCTCGCAGCTTAGCCAGTTCCATGAAGAACCGCGGGCCTTGAGCAAAGCTGAACCGGAAATGAGGCGCGGCTACTGCGGGTGAGACTCCCCGTTGAGCCAGCGCATGCAGATATTCAACTGCAGTAGCCAGCGTAAAAGCCATCTCCTGCACTACCTGGCTGCCGCCTTCCGACCAGACCTCGCCGCTCACGCCGATAAGACCCAATTGAGGCGCATGTTCCGCTGCCCAGACGGTCATCTCGGCCAATGAGGCGAAATAGCTGTTGAGAGTTTGCGGCAGAGAGCCGGTCTGTGCCAGTTCGGCGATGGGATCCGTCAATATCGCACCGGCCAAATCCGCCGGATCGACGCCTCGATCACGAGCCAAGGCTACCAGCAATCCCAGCACCGGCAATCCCGCGCAACCAGCCAGCATGAACACAGATGTGTCCTTCAGGTTTAAGCCGTCCAACGCGATCATAAACCCGTCCAGACAAGCCAGCGACAAACCTTCTCGTCCTATTGTGCCTTCAGGGGCTTGATCAGGGTCAAAGCCTTGACGGGTAGCATCGTCTAAAGGCAGGATTACAGCTGTCAAGCCTTGAGGCAAATCCTGCTTAAGCGCTTCATTGAAGGCTTGCGGGGTCGGATAGTTTAATTCCTGTGCGACCAGCCAAGGCTGGCTGCCACGCCAGGCTCGGGCGCCTCGCGGGAAGGGCGGTTCGCCGGGAGCAGCGTCGGTGAAGAGCAGGTCCGCTGTGTCCTCGCGGGGGTAGATGGGTAAGAGGGTGAGGCCTTCAGGCGTGGGGGTGAGCATCTTCTCGTCGAAGGGAGCGCCTTCCAGCAGACGCTCGACTTCAGCTTTCCACTTCTCGTAATCCACGGGAGGAAATTCGTCGAACAGTTTTTGCTGAGGTTCGGACGAATGGAGCAACTCTTGTTCTTTCACTATCTTAGGTCCTCTGCTACTCGAAGGATTAAGAGAAAAGGCTCTTTCATAAGATAGCTTGGAAGCGGGGATTATACAAAGGAATTATGAATTAAATAAAGGGCCTAGAAAGTAAGAACAATTGGATCTATTACGAGTACCTCTATATTCATAATTCTATTTCACCATCACTATCTTTTCCCTTCGCGTCTCACCGCTGCTGCGCAGCTCGGCGATGTAGATGCCCGCCGCCAAACCCTCCCCGTCCAGACTGACGCTGTGCCTCCCCGCGCTATCCACCCAGTCCACTTCGTCCAC
>CAZCEM010000452.1:0-2628 GCA_964497555.1 uncultured bacterium | reverse complement strand
TGGGAGAGCCGGATGCGGGAAATCCGCACGTCCGGTTCGACGAGGGGGGAATGAGTCGCGGTGTATAGTATGCATCTACTGAGCCACGAATGGGAAACCTGGATACAACGATAGGATGAAACCTAAACATTGTTGCTCATTCTTCTACTCTACTGTTGAGATTCTTACAGAAGGATATCAGAAGGCGCAGAATGAATACAGAATTTCGAATATTCTTCATATCTTGAAGAAAGACGTAACGCAGGTTGTCTCCATCCTGCGCTTAAACGACCTCCCGCCGCAGGATGAAGACGTCCTGCGGCACCATCCGACGACCTAAACAAAGGAGCATACTATGCGCGTTTGCTTATGTTTGTTCACGCTTATCCTCTGCTTAAGCCTGACGTCCGCGTCAGCTCAGGATTTAAACATCACACCCGGCAGTCTGGATTTCAGCAGGACGTGCGTGAACAGCTTTTCCACGTTGACCTTCACCCTCGAGAACGTCGGCGTGGATAACTTTCCCACCGTCACCCTGATGTCCGCCGACAGCGTGCATTTCCGCCTAAATTGGGCGCTCCAGCGCGGCGAAGCCATGACCGCCATCGGTGCCATCCGCGGCATAATACGAGCCGTCGAGCTATACCGCCGTGACTATGGTGAGGATCCTCTTAACGTGAGAGTACTGGTGGAACTCCAGTATTTGGTCATTCCCGATTCTGTTTTAAACAAATGGCATTTCTCACTTATAGGCAATCCCATTGTTCAGTTTGAAGCAGTCTCCACCGCTGAAATGCCTTACGGGGCTGATCATGTAGTGCTGTTTGATTACTCCACCGGCAGGTACAGCGGCTTTGCAACGCCCTGGGGAGATCCTCAGGAGCCGGCTCAGGTTCAGGAAGCCCTCGGTGCAATCTACAACGCGGTGAGAATGTACCGCCAGGACTTCGGCGAGGATCCAGCTTCGGTGGAGGAACTGCTGGAGCTGGAATACCTTACCATCCCTGCCTATCTCTTGCGCAAATGGACTTTCAACTTGATTGGCGCGAATCCAATCTCGCAGATTGAAGCGGTGTCCACCGACGAGATGATAGACGGCGGGGGCCACGTCATCCTATTTGACGTATGGTCTGGATTGTTCAGCGGCTTCCGAATCCCCTGCGAGGAATTCTACGACTGGTTGTGGGGAGACATGTGGTGTCATAATGAAACGCTCACCATGTCGGTTACGTTTCGACCGGATGAGGAGCGGCGGTATGAGTCGGAGATAACGATGATATTCAAACCTGCCTACGCAGTGCAGGAGGTTTTCTCCGTACCCTTGATCGGTGAGGGTGTGCTCTCAGTTCCCGATTCGCAGCCAGATTTACCGTCAACCTTCGCTATCCTGTCTGCTTATCCCAATCCTTTCAACAGCGTGGTGACGGTGGATTTTTCGGTGGACTGTTACTGCTGGGGGGAGCTGAGCCTGTATAATCTGTTGGGAGAGAGAGTGGCGCGGCTGTATTCCGGAAAACCACAAATCGGCGTACAGCAAGCGGTGTGGAAGGCTGCGGCAGCGCCTTCGGGCTGCTATTATCTGAGGCTGGAATCGGCTGGCCGCGTAGCACAGCAGGGCGTGATGCTTGTCAAGTGAGCCAAAAGAAAACCATTCTTAACTGAGACCAGCATTGGTTACAACAGCTTGAGAATCGCCTCTTCAAACACCTCCTTCGGACGAAAACCCACAAACCTTTCCTTGATGAAGCCTTCGCGGTCGAGCACGAAGGTGTAGGGAATACCGCCTCGTTGGTCCGGTGGAAGATACGACTGGTAGATGTCGGACACCTTGGGTTTCATATAGTCCTTGAAGACGGCCTCCAACAGGAAACGGTTGAAGTGCCGCAGCTTCTCGCCTTCGGGATTGAAACCTTCCAGACGCTTCGGTTCTACGCCCAAATCGACGCCAGCGAAGCGGTCGCCGTTGTACATATTTTCGCCCAGGACGAATCCGTTGAGGATGACTGCCACCTCCTCAGTGGTCATCGTCAGCAATCCCGCTTGCTTATCAAGGGGCAGACGTCCCCAAAGATATTCCAGGAAGGGCGTGCCCTTTGCGGCGAGCTTTGCGGCTAATTTCTCAGAGGCCGCGAAGGACTCCGGACGGTATTCATAGCCCACGTCCTCCTGCAGCACGGGATAGTATATCGGCGTCTTCTCCAGAAACTTCTTCACCGCCTCCCAGCCGCCTTGATCCACCGATATGCCAATCACCACCAAGCCGCTGTCCTTGTACTGTGTGTACAGGTCGTTGAAGTGCGGAATTTCTTGAACGCAGGGCGGACACCAAGTCGCCCAGAAATCAACGATGCGCACCTTGCCGGTGAAATCAGACAGATGCACCGGGGCGCTGTTGATGTCGTTCAGAGTGAAGTCAGCAGCGTGGGTGTTGGTTTCAGCATCAACTGCCTTGGCAGTTGTATCATATTCGATGGTCTTGTTTGAAGGGGGATTCTGAGCCTTGGTGCAACCTTCGAGGCTCGAGAGGCCGATCACTGTCAACATGATGCTTAAGTAAAAAAAGGGTGTCTTCATCTCTCTCCTTTTGTGTTTTAATACCAATTAGCTTTCAAACAGTCATTATTCAGTAAAACAACCCCCCTGCCCCCC
>CAZCEM010000451.1:0-2641 GCA_964497555.1 uncultured bacterium | reverse complement strand
CGCCAGCCCCATCGCTTTGATGTTCCCCCAGCCGCCCACCTCATCGGCGCTGCGCTGGGTCTCGGTGTCGAACACCACTCCGGTTTTCCCTTCCGGCCAGGACGATGGCGTCGGCACGGTCTTCATTGGTTTCATAGTAATAATCCCTTTCTTGTCGGATTCAACAGCAAGTTGCTCCGGTGATTTTTCGATAACCGTTACCTTCCCCTCGCCTTCCAGCAACTGCCGCTCTCCGGTCAGAACCTCCAGCGTCAGGATTGCTCCGTCCTTATCCAGCGGCACGTTGCCATGCCCGCACTTGGGCGAATGGATGCACGAGGGGCAGCCCGCCTCGCATTCGCACTGGGCTACTAGACTCAGGGTTTTCCGCGCTAGTTCCGGGAACACCTCGTACAGCCGCGCTGTCAAGCCTATCCCGCCGGGATAGCCGTCGTACAGGAACACGCACGGCCCGCCGACCTGCGGGTGCTCGGTTTGCGAATAGCCGCCTAGATCGTTGCGGTCGCACAGCGCGAACAACGGCGCCAGCGCCAGCAGCGCATGCTCAACGCCGTGTATCCCGCCGCGAAAATGCAGCCCCGCTTCCGCTGCCATCGCCGCTGTAGTCGAAGGGAGGGCGATGACCGCACCGATGGTCTCAAAGGAGGTCGGCGGGTACTCGAGTTCCTGCTGCGAGATCAAGTGCTGCGTGGACATGCGCCGGGTTTGGAAACCAACAAGCTGCTCGGTCACCTTTAGCCGCGCCAGCGTCACCTTCCCGGCAGCCAGCTCCCGTGACTGCAACTCAGCCAGGATGGTGGTCTCCTTCTCGAACAGCGGCACGGTGAAGTAGTTGACATCGACCTCCTTGACGGCGATTATGCGGGCTTCGCTATCCAGCTTCGTCACCAGAAACTGCGACCCGCGATGCAGGTAGATTGCGCCCGGATGGCATTCCCCGAACACCGCCCTCCCACTGATCGAGCCGAGGCTGGCGTAGCTGCCTTCGACCTCGATGGCATATTGCTCGCCCGCTGCGCGTAGGTTGATGGTCCGCTGCGGCCGGCGTCGGGAGCAAAAGTACCGATCACCCGACGCACCCAACAGCAGCTCGCCCTCGCTCACCAGCGCGTCCAGCAGTCCCTTGTGGAAGGGTGTGTTCCAAAACGCATCCGCGTCGGTGATGGGGATTTCCTGCGCCGCGCAGATAAGATGCGGCCGCACGATGAATTCATTGTCGGAATCGACGATGGCTTTCTCGACCGGTCGAGCGAAGAAATCCGCTGGATGCTTCATGAAGAACTGGTCCAGCTGATTCTGACCGGCGACCAGACACACCGCTGCTGGATCGTCTCCTCGCCCCACTCGCCCAGCCCTCTGCCAGGTAGCCGACACCGTGCCCGGATATCCTGCCAGGATGCACACGTCCAGCCCGCCGACGTCGATGCCCAATTCCAGCGCGGAGGTCGAGATCACGCCCTGCAGCCGGTCGCGGCTGAGGGCGTCCTCGATCTCGCGGCGCTCCTCCGGCAGGAAACCCGCCCGGTAGGAACTGACCTTCCGCGCCAGCCTTGGATGCCGACGGTCCAGCCATAGATGCAGCAGTTCCGTAGAGCGGCGGGAGTTGGTGAAGACGATGGTTTTCAAGCCCACGTTCAGCGCGGCGGTGAGCAGGTCGAGGGTGAAGCTGAGGTAGCTGCTTTCCGGGTTGAAGAATAGAAACTGTCGCTCATTGGAGGGCGCGCCGTTGCGGGTGATCTCGGTGAAGGGCTGCCCGGACAGCGACTCGGCAAGCTGCCCCGCGTCGGCGATGGTGGCGGAGGTGGCGATGATCTGGGGCTTCGCGCCATAGAACCGACACAGCCGTATCAGCCGCCGCAACAGGTGCAGGAAATGGCTGCCGAAGACGCCGCGGTAGATGTGCAGTTCGTCCAGCACGATGAACCTTAAGCCCCGCAGGAAGTCCTCCCAATTGGCGTGATAGCTTAGAATAGCCAGGTTCATCATGTCGGGATTGGTGATGAGGATGCGCGGAGGGGTTTTGCGGATCTTCTGGCGGCGGGCGTCGGGGGTGTCGCCGTCGTAGATGGCGGCGGTCAGATGCGGCCACCCCGCGGCGGCGCTCAGGGCTTGCAGCTTCTGAAGTTGGTCCTGTTCGAGGGCTTTCAGCGGAAACAGGTACAGGGCGTAGGCGTCCGCCTCGGCGTTGAGGGTCTCCAGCGCCGGCAGGTTGTACATCAGGCTCTTGCCGCTGGCGGTCGGCGTAGCGGCGACGATGTTCTCGCCACGCCGGACCGCGTCGAGGGCGTCGGCCTGGTGTTGGTACAGCGCCGAAACGCCCAGCGCTCGCAGTCCCTCCGCCAGCGGCGGGGGCAGCGGACGCTCAGGCTGACTAAAGGCAGCCGGGCGGCGGGGGAGGTCTTGACGGTGCACCAGAGCCTGCGCGAAGCTCGGCTCGGCGGTGATGGTTTCGAGGAACGAGGAAAAGGACATGAGGGGGAGTTAAACAGTAGAGTAGAGGAATGAGCAACAATGTTTAGGTTTCATCCTATCCATGTGTCGGGGGTTCCCTTTCGTGGCTCAGTAGATGCATACCATGCACCGCGGCTCATTCCCCCCTCGTCGAACCGGACGTGCGGATTTCCCGCATCCGGCTCTCCCA
>CAZCEM010000450.1:0-2651 GCA_964497555.1 uncultured bacterium | reverse complement strand
GGCTCGGAGGCCCGACCTACGCGTCGCAGGCGCTATTTTCTGGGAAATGACAGTGTAAAACTTAAGGATTTAAATGAAATAAACCCGATAAGCAGACTGCTCACCATTCACCAACCTTAAGGATCAACCATGGCAATATTCGTATGTAAAGCCTGCGGCGAGGAGAAAGAAGCCCGCTGCAAGCCCGGCAAGTGCCCCAAGTGCGGCGCGCCGGACAGCATGGAAAAGAAGGCTTAGTCAACAACAGCCCTTCAGGTAATAAACTGAAGGGCTGTTTATGAGTCTCTTATCCGTAAAATTAAATGTAAGATGTGAACAATAATTTTAGAGGGCTCCACTATCCTTTATCTGTATTGACTCGTTAAGTTCTACTACATCTTATATCAAACGGAAACAGCTCCTTGAACTTCTGCATCGGAGTTGACCCTCCAATACCCTGGTGCGGACGATGGTAGTTGTACTTCATCTCCCACAGCCTTAATTGCATATTCCGCTCTTCCGACGATGTGAAGACAATCTGACTGAAAAACTCCTCGTGGTCAGTCCAGCGGCTTCGTTCCACAATGCCATTCTGCCAAGGGGAACGAGGTTTAAATTTGCCATGGTGGTAGCCTTTGTCCTTAAGGTATCTTTCAAAGGCACTCAACCTTTCCGGAGGGGCTGTGAAACGCCTTGTGAATTCTGGAGCGTTGTCCGTCCAAACTAAGAAAAAAGGGGGAGTTCGATCAACGCATTCGTGAAAACCTCGACCAAGGTTTCGGATTTGTGATCCGAACGGATTTCCGAATACTTGACACGCGTGGCAAGGTGAATAAGGGTAATCTTGTACTCGCGCCCTTTATTTCCCTTGACGGCTGGCAGTGTCATAATGTCCATCTGGATCCGATGACGCCCAACTGGGATTGAACGTCGCTCTCGCTTTGGCTTAGTTGGTTTGGCGGTTAAGCCTTCACTTTGGATAATCCGAGAAACATTGCTACGGTTAGCTTGAGGATACTCGGAACATAAAGCAGCGGCGATTCGAATTGGCCCGTGTTTGGGATTCTCACGGCGGTAAGCGATGACTGCTGCCCGATATTCATCTGTGACTACCGTGTAATGATTTTTAGGCGCTGAAGACTTATCTAAAGCTACTTCGCGGCTGACCCAATCCTGAATTGTCCTGGGCGTTACATGGAACTGTTCCGCCAGCTTACGAACGCTGACTTTCTTTTCCTTGTGCAGTCTTTGGACTTCCTTGCGCTGCAACAAGGTCAGTTTTGCGTTGGCGTGAAGTTGCATACCGACCTCCAGAAATTAGAGAATCGGTAGCAATATAAGTATTAGAACCTAACGAGTCAATACAACAGCGAATGTCCAATAGATTCTGCTCCAAAATCGGTCTATCCCGAAATCCCGCCCTCCAAGACTAAAGTCGCGAACCTGCCCACTTGTTAACTTGCCAACTTGCCAACTTCTTCTATCACCCGGTCCTGCTCTGCTCTCGTCAAGTCAAAGTAGCAAGGCAGCCGCAGGATGCGTCGGCTGAGCTCTTCTGTCACCGGCAGCTCCCCTGGTCGATAGCCCATTCTTTGGCCCATCGGCGACAAGTGCAGCGGCACATAGTGAAACACCGCGTGAATCGCCCGCTCCCGCAGCCGCCGCAACAAGCCGTCGCGGGTCGTGCCATCGGGAAGTATCAGGTAAAATATATTAGCGTTGTGACGGCATTCGGGCGGCGCATAAGGCAGACGCAGCAGCCCGGCGTCTTCTAAAGGCTGCAAGTTTTGTCGATAGTAGTCATGGATAGCGGCGCGGCGGGAGGTGATTTCAGCAGCGGCTTCCAGTTGCGCGAACAAGAATGCCGCGACGATTTCCGACGGCAGGTACGACGAGCCTAAGTCCTGCCAAGTGTATTTGTCAATCTCGCCGCGGAAGAACCGCGCCCGGTCGGTGCCCTTCTCGCGGATGATTTCAGCACGTTCGATGAGACTCTCCTCATTGACAACCAGCGCTCCACCCTCGCCGCTGATGAAGTTCTTGGTCTCATGGAAACTGTAAGCTCCCAGCGTTCCCAGCGTTCCCAGATACTGCCCCCGCCAGGTCGCATCCACACCCTGCGCAGCGTCCTCCACCACCATCAGCCCGCGCTGCCGGGCGACTTCGGTTATGGTGTCCATCGCGCAGCCCACACCCGCATAGTGCATAGGCGCTATAACTTTAGTTCTCTTGGTGATTGCCGCTTCAATGAGGCTCTCGTCGAGGTTCAGGGTGTCGGAGCGGATGTCCACAAACCGCACCGAAGCTCCGCGCAGGACGAAGGCACTGGCGGTCGAAACGAAGGTGAAGGAAGGCAGGATGACTTCATCGCCGGGGCCGACGCCCGTCAGCATCGCCGCCATCTCCAGCGCTGCGGTGCACGAGTGTGTCAGCAGAACCTTCCGAGCACGGAAATGCTCCTCCATCCACCGCTCACACCGCCGCGTGAACACCCCGTCTCCCGCCAGATGCCCGCTCAGCACCGCCTGCGAGATATAGAACAGCTCCTTGCCCACGATGAAGGGGCGGTTGAAGGGGATGAATTCCGGGAGGACAGTTTTCATGGAACAGCCTTTGAGTTAAGTGCACAGTGCTCAGTGCTCAGTGGACAGTAGTCGGAGTGCCGCAGGGTG
>CAZCEM010000449.1:0-2657 GCA_964497555.1 uncultured bacterium | reverse complement strand
GATAACATATATGGCGTTCCCGGCGCTGTTCATCGCGGGACTGCTGATGATTCCATTGGGGTGGCTGCTGTGGCGGAGGCGCAGCGGGCAGCCGCTGCAGTATCTGCTGGCGGACCGCTTCGACGAAGACGACTTGCGCGAAGGCTCGACCGGGGCGCGGTTGGCGCGACTGGTGGCGGGCTTGACAGCGCTGAATCTGGCGCTCTTCGGTGCCGCCGGTGCTCGGAGCCTGCGGTTCATGGACTCCGCCAAGTTTTGCGGCACCGCTTGCCACAGCGTGATGAATCCGGAGTGGGTAACTTATCAGCAGTCGCCGCATGCGCATGTGAAATGCGTCCAATGCCACGTCGGCGAAGGTGTCAAGGCCTCGGTCGACTCAAAGCTCAACGGACTGTGGCAGGTAATTTCGCTGACCTTCAACCTTTATGAACGACCCATCCCCACGCCGGTTCATAACCTACGCCCGGCGCGGGAGACCTGCGAGAAGTGCCACTGGCCCGAATTCTTCCTCGGCAACCGCGTGAAGACCTTCCCACATTATGCCCTGGACTCGGCTTCGACGCCGCGATATACCACCCTGATGCTGAAGGTCGGTTCGGGTCAGCCAGGCTTGGACAAGGGCATCCACTGGCATGTCGGCAGGCATAACACTGTGAAGTATGCCTCGCTGGAGGACAAACGCGAGGACATAGTATGGGTGGAGGTTACGGAAGGCGATGAATCTTCGCGTCGATTTATGAACCGGCGGCTGGAGGAACGTCAAGCTGAGGCGGGCGTCAAACTACGGGTGATGGATTGCGTGGATTGCCACAACCGCGCCACGCACATATACGAGGACGCTGAACGTGCTGTCGATGAACGCATCTCCAGGGGGCAGGTCAGCCGCGACCTGCCCTATGTAAAGCGGGAGTTGCTGGGGGCGGTGTTGAAAAAGAATCCCAGAAGGACGGCTGAGGAGAATGTGTCCGCTGAGATGGAAGCCTATTATCGAAAGCTCGAAGGAGAAGGAACGCTGGTTTCGCCTGAGTTATTAAAGCAGGCTGTCCAGACCGGGGCGGCGGTGCAGGAGCGCAACCTGCATCCCCGGATGAACATCGACTGGAGCAGTTACCCGAACCACTTGGGTCATCGCGAAGGCGGGGGGTGTTTTCGCTGCCATAATTTAGCCCTGACGGACGCTGACGGGCGCGGGGTGTCGATGGAATGCACCTTGTGCCACTCGGTGCTGGCGCTGGATTCGCCGGATCCGTTCGATTTCCTGACTTCAAAACCACCCGGTCGAGACAGCTTGGAAGGGGCGGTCAGAACCTACTACCAAAAGGAGCTGCAAGGAAATTAAGAATTAAGGAAGGGGGAGTTGAGTGCAGCCTGCCTTTGGTGGGATGGTTTTTGACTAAAAGCAAGTTATGAACTCCCATCACGGACTCATGTCCCCGCTGTAAATTATCGCCACCGTCCCGTCAATTCGCTTCAGCGCCATCGCGCCGTTTGCCGTCAGCCCCTCGCAGACGCCGTGAACCGTCTCGCCGCTATATTTAACTTCCACCGGTTTGCCCTGAATCCCCGCCATCGCCAGCCATTCCGACGCGATCCATCCGGTGCCTTCCGAATTCAGCCGCTCATAGGAGCTTTCCAAGGATTCAAGAATGTCTCCGAGCAATGTCTCACGGGCCATCTTCACGCCGAAAGCCATCTTCAGCGAGGTTGCTGAAATCCTTAGTTCCGGCGCAAAGTCCTCTTTATCCTGGTTTACGTTGACGCCTACGCCTACGATGACATACGCACCTTCTTTAGGATTGACGGCTGTTTCGCACAGGATTCCGCATAATTTGGCGTTTTCGAAGAGTATGTCGTTGGGCCATTTCAGCCGGAGGCAGTTGATGCGATTCGGATCAAGACCTGGGATTTTGCCTAAGGTCTGCTTTAAACCCTCAAGAACCGCCATCCCCGCCATCAAGGCGACCAAAGGCGTCTGGTCATCCGCCAGTTGTGGTTTCAGTAAGATGGAGAACAGCAGCGCCTTGCCGGGAGGGGCTTCCCAGCGCCGCTCGTTCCGACCGCGACCAGCAGTCTGATGTTCGGCCTGCACCACCGCGCCCTCCACACCCCGCCCCAGCTCGACCTCGGCTTTCAGAAAGGCGTTGGTGGATTCGGTTACTTCGAGCAGCCGGATTCTGTCGTTGAACATCTGCTAATCAGAGGCTTTATTCCCAGATGAAGTCAAACAAACACGCCTTCTATCCGTTCCCCGCAGATACAGCGTCCCTCCCTTAGGCGCCGAGTTCTACCGCTCAGCCACCCCCTTTCGATTACATCCTTCCCGCACGCCGGACAGACGGTCGTAGAGCCGCTCTCATCGTGGATGTTGCCGGTATAGACAAACCGCAGTCCCTGCGCGAGAGCCATCTGCCGAGCCTTTTTCACGGTGGCAGGCGGCGTAGCCGGAGTGTCCAGCATCCGGTGGTCCGGATGAAAAGCCGAAAAGTGCAGAGGCACCGACGCCCCGCAATAGGCCTTAATCCATTCCAACAGCCGAGAGAGGTCCTCATCGGCGTCGTTCCCGCCGGGGATGAGCAAGGTTGTGAGTTCGACCCAGATATTGGTCTTTCTAATCGTCTGGCTGATTAGAAATACCAATATCTAGGTCGAACTCACAA
>CAZCEM010000448.1:0-2666 GCA_964497555.1 uncultured bacterium | reverse complement strand
TGTCCGCACCCTGCGGTTGCTGCTATTTTCATCTTCCGTGGTGGGGAAGCCACCATGACAATTCCCGCGAAAGCGGGAATCCAGATTGAGAGTTTAACTATTTGAAATATCAAGCACTTAAAAATTAATTCTGGATTCCCGCTTTCACGGAAATGACAGCGAGGAGGAGTTCAAACCAAAAAACAGCAGCAAACAGCAAAAAAATCGGGAGTTTTTCAGCAGACCCTAAGTACCTTAGTTTAAGGTTGCGTCAACCGGGACGGTTAACCTACGCGCATTCCGCCCGCGTCGAACAAGCGTCCCGTCTGTCGCTTACGATTATAATTCTAAACCAGCGGTTAAAGCTCACTCATTATATTCAAATAATCTTCAATGCTCAATCCAAGCTGCTTGAGGATTTTACGGAGCAGGGGTCGAACAATGACCTCGGAACCATGGTTTGGAAGGATAATCGATAGTCCGAAAGCGCTCTGGAAGATGTTGTGACTCCCTTTTCAACGAACCCCATGCTAGCCTCAATGCTCGGCAACCTTGCGGAGGTCGCGATAATCAATGACTGGAAGTTTGGTCATAACGGCGCCGGCACCCGCCAAGCGCCCACGAAGACGGGACGTTCTTCGTCAGGATCTGCGACTTCCAGATACAAAGAGATTGCTTCGCTGATGTTCTTCTCAACCGACGCCAGATCAGGCGCTTGAGTGAAGCAGCCGGGCAGTTCCACCACTTCGCCGACGAACCAGTCGGTTTCGGGATCCTGTTCGACGATCATAGTGAAGACTCGCTCGCTGCTAATGATTCTCTGTTTCATGTTTCACTTTCTCGAAAGATCAAAAGGGGCGAAACCGCCTGTCTCGGATCGGAAGAGACAGGCTTTTGCATGTCCACAGGATGTCAACCGGGACGGCTGACCGACGCGGAAATCTGGCAACCTACGCCATCTTATTCTGATGAAGTGTTGAAAGGCTGAAGGTAACCATCAGGCCAACCTTTTCCTCCTTCCTTTTTAAATGGCAATACTGATTCATTCTTAATTCCCACCCCGTATTCCTTCGCCGCGCCCACGAAATCCCGGAACAGCGGATGCGGCTTGGTGAAGCGGCTCTTCAGCTCCGGATGGAACTGGCAGCCCACAAACCAGGGATGCTTCGGCAGCTCGATCATCTCCACCAGCCGGTGATCCGGCGACAAGCCGCCATAAACTATCCCCGCGTCCCGCATCGACTGGCGATAATCGTTGTTGAACTCGTAGCGATGCCGATGCCGCTCGCTGATGATCTCTTCGCCATAGATTTTAAACGCCCGCGTGCCGCGCTGGATGTGGCAGGGCTTGGCCCCCAGCCGCATGGTCGCGCCCATATCGTGGATCAGCTTCTGCTCGGGCAGCAGGTCGATCACCGGGTATTTGGTCTTGGGATCGAACTCGTGCGAATTAGCGTTGTGCAGCCCCATCACATTCCGCGCGAATTCAATCACCGCGCACTGCATCCCCAGACAGATGCCGAAGAACGGGATGTTGTTCTCGCGGACGCAGCGAATGGCTTCGATTTTGCCCTCGATGCCCCGGTCACCGAATCCGCCCGGTATCAGCAGCCCCGCCATCCCGCGCAGCTTGTCCTCGACGTTCTTACGGGTGACGTCGCCCGATTCCACCCAGTTGATTTTGACCTTGACCGAGTGATCCACCCCCGCGTGTACGAACGCCTCGATGATGCTCTTGTACGAATCCCGCAGCCCAGTATATTTCCCGCACACCGCGATCTGAATCACATGCTCGGCGGCGTGCATTTTGTCGAGGGTTTGTTTCCACAAGTCCAAGTCCATCTCCCCGGCGCGGAGCTTTAACTTCCGCAGAATTTCCCGGCTGAAGCCCTCGCTCACCAGATTCAGCGGCACTTCGTAGATGCTCTCCACGTCGATGGCTTCGATGATCGACTCGACCGGCACCGACGTGAACAGCGCTATCTTCTTTTTTATCTCCGGCGTCAGCCGGCGCTCATGGGTGCGACAGATTATGAAATCCGGCTGGATGCCGATTTCTCGCAGGGCTTTGACCGAGTGCTGCGTGGGCTTGGTCTTGATCTCACCAGACGCTGCGATGTACGGGATGAGTGTAACGTGCACGAAGGCGCAACGCGAGGGTCCCAGTTCCTGCCCCAGTTGTCGGATGGCTTCGAGGAACGGCAGTCCTTCGATGTCGCCGATGGTGCCGCCGATCTCGAACAGCGCCACGTCCCAGTCGCCGCCTTCCGCCACCTTATGGATGCGGCGCTTGATCTCGTCGGTGATGTGTGGGATGACCTGTACGGTGGCGCCGAGGTAGTCGCCTTTGCGTTCGCGGCGGATGACTTCCTCGTAGATTTGGCCGGTGGTGGCGTTGTTATCCTTCTTCATGGAGACGTCGAGGAAGCGCTCGTAGTGCCCCAGGTCGAGGTCGGTTTCGGCGCCGTCGTCGGTTACATAGACCTCGCCGTGCTGGTAGGGGTTCATGGTGCCGGGATCGACGTTGATGTAGGGGTCGAGCTTCATTATAGTAACGCGCAGGCCGCGGGCTTTCAGCAGGGTGCCCAGCGACGCGGCGGAGATTCCCTTACCCAGGGATGACACCACCCCGCCGGTGAAAAACACGTAGCGGGTGGGGGTGCGTTTGGGGATGGACAAGACAACCT
>CAZCEM010000447.1:0-2681 GCA_964497555.1 uncultured bacterium | reverse complement strand
CTCAAACACCATATCCTTAAACGATCCCAGTTGCACCGCCGAATTCTTTCCGCCTGGAAAGAAAACCGCCCGCCGGTCAGAGGACTCCACCGTCTGCTTCAGCATCATCAGAAACTGCCCAATGCTGGACTTCCCGGAGCTGTTAGTCCCGAAGAACAGGGTGAGCGGCTTCATCTGGATGTCGCGTGTGTCACGCCATCCTTTAAAGTTTTGAATTCTCAAACTCGTGAACATGCGTTCAATCCTTCTTAGAACTTAGCTTCTTCAAAGGTCATTCGACTTGCAGGTGTATCGCAGGACTGCAATCGAATCCTGTAAGTCCTGCAGACGCGCTGGCTGCCCTTTGCCGACTGCACTCCAACCTCCGAAGTGAATGTACATACTCCATCCCCCCAAGTCAACCCTTCCAAAGAGATTCACAACAGATTAAACGGATTAAACGGATTATCCACACCCGCTCCGGTAAGGTGGGGACGGCGGGGACGGGGATGGGAACTCGACGGAAAAGTTGAGACTGTGTTCATCGGTGGATTCCTCCTCAATTGGAAACTACGAATTGCAACTGGGGCTGCTTATTATTATTCACAGCAGATGAAGCAGATTAAGCAGATTTGTCAACAGATTCCTCCAATCTGTTCAATCTGCGGTTCACTTCACCAGTGTCAACTTACTTGCCGCCACCAGCCCCTGACACTCCAGTCTCGCCAGGTACAGACCGGAAGGCCGACCCTCGGCGTTCCAATGGACGGTATGGACACCAATGGACAATTCTCCCTTGATAATGGTTTCAACCAGACGCCCGTTCAAATCGTAGATGGACAACTGAACCCAGCCCGCTTCCGGCAGGGCGAAGGTCAGGCCGGTGGTCGAGTTAAAGGGATTAGGATAGGGCTCTGAGAGCGAATATTCACTTGGTGCAGCCGGAGCGTTCCTTTCTCTGACAGCAAGCCCGATGCCGTTTATCCTGACGACGAAGGCGTCAATGCCGTAGTTGAAAGACCCGTCAACCGCACCCTCGGTGAGAGGCAGGTTATCGCTCCAGGTCTCGCCAGCCATCACAATACCTCCTGCGTCATCCAGTGCTAAGGCGTTGGCGATATCCCGGTTGGCACCGCCAAAGTAAGTGCTGTAAAGCAGTCCGCTCCCCGTCTGGTTAAACCGAACGAGAAAGATGTCTCTGTTGCCGTTTAGCGAACGGTTGAAGGCATCTCCCGTGGTGGGAAAGTTGTTGCTGAAGGTTCCTCCAGCGACAATCACACATCCTGTTTCATCCACCATCAGCGCGCCGTCTTCCTCAAAGTCTGAACCGCCGATATATGTCCCCCACAGCAGCTCGCTTCCATCAGCGCTCAATCGAGCTGCAAAGGCATCCGTACTGCCGCTGATGGTTCGGTCAAAGGCTCCGGCGGTGGTGGGGAAATCATCGCTTAGAGTCCAGCCGGTTACGACGATGTTGCCGGATTCGTCCAGCGCCAAGGCGCCCGCCTGGTCGTAGCACCACCCTCCTAAGAAGGTGCAGAATCGCAATTCGCTCCCCTCGTTGTTGAACCGAGCGATGAAGGCGTCGTAATCGCCGTTGCGGCGGCGGTCGAAGGCGCCCTCGGTGGTGGGTAAGTTGTTGCTGTTGCACAAACCCGCCACGACCACCTCCCCGGTGCTGTCCGACGCCAGCGCATAGGCGGTCTCGCTGTTGTCGCCGCCGAAGTAGGTGCTATAGACGAGTGTGTCCAGCCCGCTGGTCAGCCGGGATAGGAAGACATCAAAGCTGCCGCCGTTGTACATCCGGCAGTAGGCATCGCTGGTGAGAGGGAAATCAACGCCTTCGGTGCAGCCCGTCAACACCACTCCTCCGCTGCCGTCAGATGCGACAGCGCAGGCGAGTTCGCCGAAGCTGCCCCCTAAAAACGTGCTGCCAAGCAGCTCGCTGCCATTGTTGCTCAACCGGGTGACAAAGGCGTCGGAGCTGCCGCCGTTAAGAGACGTCTGGCAGGCACCTTCTGTTGTTGGAAAACCTTCGCTGCTGGTGAAGCCCGTTACGAATACGCCTCCCGCGCCGTCTGGGACCAGGGCATTGGCGCAGTCGTAATTTTCACCGCCTAGGTAGGTGCTGAAGCGCAATGCTCTCCCACTCGGGTTCAGCCGAGCGATAAACACGTCTTTATTGCCGTTGAACGACGTATCTAAGGCGCCTTCGGTGGTGGGGAAATCCTCGCTGAGGGTGCCGCCCGCCGCAATTACGCCACCCGCTCCATCCAGCGTCAGAGCATAGACGCCGTTTTCGCTGCTGCCTCCCAAATAGGTGCTATAGACCAGTGGATCCACGATAAGCGGCCGGGCGGGATCGTATTCAGCCGGCAGTGAGACACCGAATGAGTTTCCCGCGCCCTTAATCGTGAATTCCGCCGGCACTGGCGACAGCGAGCCATCCTCATCGATTTGATACGCCTCCGGCAGCGCCTGACGGATTACTCCCAATGAAGTGGGCAGCAACAGTTCTCCGCCGTCCGCGGTGGTCTCCAGGTCGCCGGTCAGTCCCAAGCACTCGACTTGAATCTGATTGGGATCTGCGTCGGGATGGATGATGAAATCAAACTCCACCAGATTCACAGCAGATTTCACAGCTTTTGCAGATTCCGGCGCTTCCCCAATCTGAGCCATCTGCGTAATCTGCTGTGAATCAA
>CAZCEM010000446.1:0-2686 GCA_964497555.1 uncultured bacterium | reverse complement strand
CCTAATTTCTTCTGGATTCCAGCTTTCGCTGGAATGATGCGTCTTCGACGCATTTCCTTTCCTGTAACAAAGAAAATGCACTCCTAAATAGAAATACTCAAAGAGCACGAATTTCCTCAAGCCAAATAACACATAAGACCTGACAGAACACAACTGAGAGCGCAACCTATGTTTTTAGAATTTTTAGCGATGGCGCCGGCCGGCAACGGCGCGCAGCAGAACAGCGGCTTAATGATGTGGATGCCGCTGATTCTTATCTTTTTAATCATGTACCTGTTGATCCTGCGGCCGGCGTCCAAGCGCCAGAAGGAAATGGGAAAGATGCTGCAGTCGATACAGAAAGGCGACCACATAGTCACCACCGGCGGCATCCACGGCACCGTGGTCCGCGCCGGAGAGGGCGAACAGGTAATCATGATTAAAATCGCCGATAACGTCAAGATCGAAATCGACCGAGGCGCAGTGGCGCGAAGGGTCGGTACGGGCGAAGTGGCTTGAAGGGAATGCAGAATGCAAAATGCAGAATGTAGAACGGGGATAACAGCGTGTCTGAGTGAGGTGGGTCCTTGAACGTGGTTTTCATGGGAACGCCCACGTTCGCGGTGCCGACGCTTCAAGCTTTGTTGGCCAGCCGTCATCCGGTTGTTGGCGTGGTCACCGGCCTGGACAAACCAGCCGGGCGAACGCTCAGGCCTCAACCGACAGCCGTTAAGAAAGCCTCGCTGACTGCCGGCTTGCCTATTTTGCAGCCGGAGAAGCTGAAAAATCCTGAGTTCCTGCAGGCGCTGGCGGAATGGCAGCCGGATGTTTGCGTGGTGGTCGCGTTTCGGATCCTACCCCGCGAGGTGATAGAAATACCGCCGCGCGGCTGCATTAACATGCATCCTTCGCTGCTGCCGGCTTTGCGCGGCGCGGCGCCGATCAACTGGGCGCTGATGAACGGCTGCGAACGAACCGGTATTACCACCTTTCTGATAGAGAAGCGCATAGACGCGGGCAGCATCCTGTTGCAGCGGGAATATCCCATCCTGCCGGAAGACGATGCCGGCAGCCTGTCGGAGCGGTTGTCAGCCGAGGGCGCGAGACTAATCGTCGAAACCCTCGACGGATTTGAAGAAGGCCGCCTGGTGCCGCGCCCGCAGGCGGGTGAACCCACGCCCGCGCCCAAGATTGAAGCGGAAACTTGTCGCATTGACTGGACGCGCCCAGCGACCGAAATCTGCAATCAGATTCGCGGACTGTCACCAGCTCCCGCGGCGTTCACCACCCTGAACGGGAAGAGGCTGAAACTGTTTCGAGCCAAGGTCGTAAAGGGAAACGCCGTTGCTGCCCCTGGAACGGTGATCAAGGGCAAGGCGGGCGTGCTGACCGCGCAGTGCGGGGCGGGCGGACTGGCTATACTGGAGCTCCAACTGGAAGGCAAGCGCCGGCTTGACTCCACGGAGTTCGTCCGGGGAAAACCGGTTGAATGCGGAACAACGTTGGTATAATCCGCGTAAGATGAAATGCATTAGAACGCAAGTCGTAAGAACCAGATGTTCTCACGGCGATACATCTTGAGTCATCAATCGTTAGGGAGGTGAGCTTTCATGTTCTTCTGGGATCCCACGATGATCCTGCTGATCCCCGCGCTGATACTGGCTTTCTGGGCGCAGGCGAAGGTGAAGGGGGCGTACGCGAAGTATTCGCGGATTCGCTCGGCTTCGGGGCTGACCGGCGCGCAGGTGGCGCGCAGCATTCTGAACCAGAACGGATTGAGCGATGTTGACATAGAAGAGCAGCCCGGGCAGCTCAGCGATCACTACGATCCTCGAACCCGCACGGTGCGGCTGTCGGAGGGAGTGTACCGTTACAACTCAGTGGCGGCGCTGGGGATTGCCGCGCACGAGGTAGGTCACGCCATCCAGCATTCGCGCGGCTATGCGCCGCTGGCGTTTCGGTCGATGCTGCTGGGACCGGCAAACCTCGGCTCGTGGATGGCTTTTCCGCTGTTTTTCATCGGATTTATCTTCTCTTCGATGCACGTGCTTATGACGGTGGGGATAATACTCTTCACGGCGGCTCTGGCGTTTCAATTGGTCACGCTGCCGGTGGAATTCGACGCCTCGCGTAAAGCCATCGACAACCTACGCCGGTCAGGCATTCTGGAGGAATCCGACGTGAGCGGCGCGCGAGCCGTCTTAAGCGCCGCGGCGCTGACGTATGTGGCAGCCGCGACGATGGCGCTGTCGCAGCTCATTCGGCTGCTGGTGCTGCGCAACATGCGGGACTGATGAACAGAAAAGCTGGAAACGCTGACGGACGCCCCCTTGCTCGAATGCCGCGCCGGACTGGCGGGAGGGCGAAGAGCCGCCGCCCTCCGCAAAGAGACACCGGATCCAGCCGTCCAGAATCCAGCAGTTCCCGCGCTGATAGACCTACTCGAACCCCGGTCGCAAACCCCTCCCGCTCCCGTCCGCGGAAGCCCGGCGGAAGCGGTCTCATCACTCCTGCCAGATCCAGCCGTTCCCGCCGGGACGACTCCGAACAAGACCGCCCCTCCCGTTCCTATCAGTCTCACAACTCTTATCGCCCCCGGCGGGACGGAACTGACAAAGTCCGCCCCTCCCGTGCCAGTCGGCCATCCGGCTCTTATCCCCGCCCCAAAATTAAATGCGATGGGCGGACTGACACGCCCTCTTTAGGT
>CAZCEM010000445.1:0-2690 GCA_964497555.1 uncultured bacterium | reverse complement strand
CTAATATAGTCATGCCAACAAAAAAGGGCACGACCTTGCGGGCGGCCCTTATCGGTGTGTCCACCTTCAGCACGGTGGATTGAATGACCCGGAAAACACAGTAGGCGGCAATCCCCCCGCCGATGGGCGAGACCACCCAGCTCATGACGATATTGAGTATAGTTCTCCAATTAACACCGTCCAATCCTTGAGTGATGAGACCGAATCCCACGAGCGCGCCCACGATGGCGTGGGTGGTTGATACCGGCATTCCGAAATGGGTTACAATTTGCAGGAACAAGCCTGAGCCTGCCAGCGCCGCCCAAAGACCCAGCATCAACAGTTTGGGGTCGTTCGCGTAGCTAACCGGATCGAGAATCCCATTGCGAATGGTGTTGGTGACGTGCCCCCCAACCAGCACCGCGCCGAACAGTTCCGCGACAACTGCGATTAGTATTGCCTGGCGAATGGTGATCGCCCGGGAACCCACCGAAGTGCCGAAGGAATTTGCGAAGTCGTTCGCCCCTCCCATGAAGGAGGCATAAAAGCTGACCGCTATCGCAGAATAAACAAGGTATATGGGAAAATCCACTGAATTCTCAATTAACGTATTAACATGGTGCGCAGCCATTCGCCAGTCTTGGCGGAATAATCTGCCAAGTCCCCAATCAAGTCTAAAATCCTGAACCAGAGTATCAAATCGGAGGCTTTCATCACGTCTTCATGGGTGAACAGATTATGCGCCAAGGCATGACCGGCCTTGTCGCCTTCCCGCTCAGCCTTCTCAACCTGATCGACAAGATTTAAAACCTCCTGTATCTCCTGCCCTTTGAAAGCGGCATTGACGAGGGTGCGGAGGTTTTTGTTGGCAAGGTCAGCTAAATGGCAGGCGGTGAGCACGACGTCGATGAATGACATGACCTCCTGAACAAACTCAGGCGTGAAGACGAGTTCCTTCATCGTGAGAAGCACGGTGATGTCTTCAACGCAGTCGGCCATGTCGTCCTGGATTTTCAGGAACCGGAACAGGTCTTCCCGATTGACCGGCAGAAAGACGCCTTTGGGCACGGTGTTTCGGATCTGATTCTTTATCTGGTCCGCTTCATTCTCCGCCTTGTAGATCTGAGTGGAGATCCGCTTGAATTCCTCGTTGTTGCCCTCAAACAAGGAGTTGAAAAGAGGCTTGACCAGATTCACGCATTCCTGCACCCGCAGATGATGCTCGTAAAGCGGCTCAAAAGGCGACTTGGCAAACAAGCTGAGAATATTGCTCATGGACTTGATTCCTTAGTTTGTTTCTTGAGGGACTTCTATCGTTGTTCTTTTTCCCCGCTGTCGAGGGGAAGGTGCTTTCTTTTGCGGGTATTAATGGACATGAGCTTGGGTCCCAGCTTCCGAGTCTTATACAGGGCTTTAATAACACGGTTCACGGCTGGTTCTTTCCGAGAAGATGTGACCGGCAAAGCGATTTTCCCTTGCTCAGCATCGTATTCCCCCACGGCAGCTCGCAGGTCGCGCAGCAGCCGCTTGGCCGCCGACGGCGGCAGTGTGATAACGGTATCGCCCGCGATGATGTTCATCTCGGCGGACGAATGCGAAACGCTGATCCGGGAAATCTCGCAGCTTCGACCAGACATAGTCGGCCGTGAAGAGACCGGTTGCGCAGCCTCGGTATATTCTACTTTAAAGTTCATGTTTTTAAGGAGTGCCTTTTCTTTTTTACAACGGAGGTTATGCGTCGAAGACGCATCATTCCAGCGAAAGCTGGAATCCAGATGAAATTGGGGCTGGTTTCCCGCTTTCGCGGGAATGATGCGCCTTTGGTGCATTTCCGAATTATCGGACAGACTCTGTCATCAGCTCCCCCTTCAAACCTAATCCTCGCTGATGCAAAAAAGGAGCATCTCCCTCAGAATATCCCATTCGGAATCGGGATCGTTCAGTTCGCCGCCGAAAGCGGTGCTGTCGCGTGAATCGTTCTCCTCAATTTCAAGCTGGCAGCCCGAGAGTATCACCTTCCCCACTCCATACTTGAACGATAGAATCGCTGGAGTGCTGGTTGCTTGATAGTTGTAGATAACATCCACGGCTGCAAGGTTGGAGGGCATCAGTTCGGGTCCCCAGCGATACAGCGTCAGATAGCGGTCGGCGCATACTCGACAGAGCGGCGGATCCCAACCGGCTTTGACAATCTCAGTCAGCGTATATTCCGGGTAGGGCGCAATGTTATCGCAGGGCCAGCGCGACTGTCCATAGAATAAACCCAGACCAGGCCATTGTCCCTTGGTAGTATCCGCTATCGACGCGCC
Source organism: uncultured bacterium (assembly GCA_964497555.1). Classification (GTDB taxonomy): domain Bacteria; phylum Electryoneota; class AABM5-125-24; order Hatepunaeales; family Hatepunaeaceae; genus CAZCEM01. The sequence continues at coordinate 402 of CAZCEM010000445.1, read as the reverse complement.
GGCTCCCAGCCCGATGTAACTGCCCCCAAACTGCACAAAGGACTGAATCTTCGACCGGCCCATTGAACCAAACGCTGAAATAAGCGCTCGAGGGTCGCCGCCGGGCACGATAACGATGTCAAAGCGGTTTGCGCCGTCGGTGAACAGGTCGTTCTGGTCGAAGACATCGCTGGTGAAACCAGCCAAACCCACCGCATTGCGAAGGGCGGTGACTGAAGGCTCCCAGGATCCGGCGCCGTTATATACGCCGACTTCAAACCTCCCCTTGACGCTGCTGGGATCGTCAACCCGGCAGGCGATTAAGCCTGCTCCGCTCAGGACGGCAAGGAAAATGTAGCCGCTGTATTTTATTTTACACATTAAAATATTTAATTTAACTAAATATCCGCTGAGGTTCTACTC
>CAZCEM010000444.1:0-2698 GCA_964497555.1 uncultured bacterium | reverse complement strand
GGTCGGGCTAGGCTGCGGCAGATTGGCGGTCGGGCTCGGAGGCCCGACCTACGCGGCTGGAGGGAGCTATTTTCTGGGAAATGACAGCGGAGGGTTCATCGAATGTCAGCGGAGGGTTCGTCGCAGGTTGAAATTTGAATTATCGAACTGGCTCTTTCAGTCCGCCCGGCGCGGGCACGGAGTCCGGCACAACCAGCGAGCCGGTGAAGAAAAGCTTCGTCCCTACCCGCTTGCTCTTCCCACATTCTGCATTCTACATTCTGCATTCGATTGACTCAACGGCTAAGCGGGCTTATCTTTTAAAGATAGTTTTCAATTTTAACCTGTTGGAAACCGCCATGAAACACCCGCTCCTCTTCGTTGTGTCGCTGCTGCTGACTGTCAGCGCGCTGTTTGCGGCAGATAAAGCCCCCGACTTCACCGCTAAAGACCTCGACGGCCAAGTCTTCAACCTGAAAGCGGCTCTGGAAAAGGGACCCGTGCTGCTGGACTTCTGGGCCGACTGGTGCAAGCCCTGCAAGAAAGCCCTGCCGCACGTGGAAGCCATCCGTAAGGCCTGGGCTGATTCCGGTCTGCAAGTCCTGACCATCTCCATCGACAGCCCCAAGACCCAAGCCCGCATTGCTCCCTACGTCAAGAGCCAGGGCTATGGCTTCCGAGTGCTGCTGGACCCTAACGCGGAAGTCCGTCAGCTCTTCGGCGGCAAGGACATCCCCTTCACGGTGCTGATTGACCGCGACGGCGCCATCGTTTTCCAGCATCTCGGCTACAAGTCCGGAGATGAAGCGGCTCTCGAAGCCGCCGTCAAAGATGCTCTCATCGTCCATCCGTCTCCCTTTGAAGCGGAGCCCTCCCAGCCTGTCAATGAGGAATCCGATAAATGAACCAGCGCTGTCTGTCCCCGCTCATCGCACTCGCGCTGCTGCTGAGCCTGACGGCTGCGGCGACGGCGGCTGAACTGTCCATCAACGGTCAGAACCAGCTTCGCTACGCCCGCGGCTCTCAGCCCGGTCAACCCGCTGACGACTACGCCTACTTCGAGAACTACCTCGACCTTAACTTCGACATCAACAAGTTCCGCGTCTATCTGCGCCAGGGCTACCGGCTGCCTTCGGAGTTTGGCGTCCGGCTGAGCGGACTGGACGCCTTCGACAAGCGCTACATCGAGTACCATGACCAGGGGCTGACGCTGCGCGGCGGCGACTTCTATCGCACTTGGGGGCGGGGGCTGCTTTTCGGCAGCGTCGAGCAACAGGAGCTGGACTACGACAGCGGGCTGGAAGGTCTATTGCTGGAAGGCAGCTATCAGGGATTGGACGGCGCGGCTTATCGGGGCGTGGAAGCTGACTCGACCGGCGATTTCCGTGAAGCCGCCGAGGGCGCGTATCTGTCCTATAAACTGCCCTGGCTGCCGGTGCGAGCAGAAGGGCTTGTAACGCATCTCGACGCTGGTCCGCGCCATCCGGCGCTGGCTCGGCTCGGCTTTCAGCTTGGATCAACCCTCGACTTTATGAGCTTCGACGCGGCTTATTCCACCGACCGGCTCGACCGCGATATTGACCGCTATTATCACGGCTTCTACGCCACGACCGCGACATGGTTCGGGTCGTCGGTGCTGGCGCTGGAATACAAGGACTACCGTCTGTTCACCTACTCCGATCCGGCCGTCAGCAGCGCGGCGGTCGAGCAACCCGCGCTGCAGAATCCGCCCACGGCCATGCCTGAGACCATCATGTATCTTCTCGACCGTCATCCCCGCATCATGCGCTATGGCGACGACGTGGGTTTTCAGGTAAACTGGCAGACGGGGCTGGACAGCTGGCAGTTCCTGCTGAACTACAACCGGGGCAGCGTTCACGACGGCAGCCGGCTGTTCCCGTCGATGCGGGAGGAGCGGTCGCCCTATCAGACGGCGCTGGCGCGGGTGGAGTACGATCCTTATGACGCGGCTCGGTGGGTGGCGCAGGCGGGCTGGCAGCAGAACGTGGAGTTCACGGCGACGACCACCGGCGGGTATTCAGCTTGGTTCGACCGGCTGGCGGCGGGGGCGGAGTACGACTGGCGCATCGACGACATCAACGCGCTGGACGGCGAGGTTCAGTTCATGCGGGAGGAGGACAAAGCCCGCGGCCGGAAGGACTGGTTTGAGTATTACGGCTTGACCTACAGCCGTTCGCCGTGGCTGTCGCTGACGGTGGGCGCGGAGCTGACCGAGAAGCCCAGCGAGACCGGCGGGCTGAGGTCCTCGGGCGGCTTGCTCAGCAGCGGGGGGAAGTATTGGCCCTCGGCGGACGTGACCGTCGATTTTCTGGAGCGGCACAAGCTGAACCTGTTCGTGGGGTACGAGCGGGGCGGTTTGCGGTGTTCAGGTGGATCCTGCCGGCAGGTGAATCCGTTCAAGGGGGTGAAGGTGACGATGACGACGAGGTTGTAGGAGTAAAGGTTTATTCTCAAGAACCATCATTCCGTCCTTGGAAAACAAACAATAAGAACAATCTTTCTTATTAAGAGGTGCATTTTCTTTTGAACATGGAAAATGCGTCGAAGACGCATCATTCCAGCGAAAGCTGGAATCCAGAGGGATTTGGGGCTGGATTCCCGCTTTCGCGGAAATGACAACACGGGCGGGACGCCCGTGCTACAGGTCGGATTCGGAGACCCGACCTACGCGGTGTCAAGCCTATCGGAAGATTCACAG
>CAZCEM010000443.1:0-2721 GCA_964497555.1 uncultured bacterium | reverse complement strand
CTGTTTGAATGCAACTTAGTATTAGACGTCCTAATCCTTCTGAGCCGCCCGATGCAACTGCTCCCAACCCGCCTGCAAGCCCTCAGAAATTACCTTGGTGTATCCCAGCACCGGCAGGAAGTTCACATCGCCGCTCCAGCGAGGGACGACGTGGACATGCACATGCCCCGGCAGCCCCGCGCCCGCCACCTGACCGATGTTTATGCCGATGTTGCAGCCGTCCGGTCGATAGACCTCCGCCAACCACTTCAGCGACTGTCGAACCATGTCGAACAAGCGCGTCATCTCGTCGAGCGACAAGTCATCCAACTCGGCTGCATGCCGGTTGGGGACGACCAGCAAGTGGCCGTTGTTATACGGATAGCGGTTCATGATGACGAAGGCGTCCGTCCCGCGATGGACTATCAACCACTCCCGGTCGTCGTCAGCCTGCAAGGCCGCGCAAAGAAAGCAATCGGTCTGATGCTCCACAGCTTCCCTTATGTATTCGAGCCGCCATGGCGCCCACAACCGCTGTAAGTCATCGCTCAAGGCTGCCCTCAGCGCGTCGGGCTTCGTACACCGCCGTCAGCTTCTGCTGGATGTCGCCGGGGACTTCCTCATAATGCGAGAAGCTGGACCGGTGCAGACCCCGTCCGCCGGACAACGATCGGAGTACACTGGAATATAGGTATAACTCCGCCAGCGGCACCTTGGCGCGGATGATCTGGAACTTCCCATCCGCTTCCATGCCCATTATCTTGCCGCGTTTGGAGCTGATGTCGCCCATCACGTCGCCCATGACCTCTTCGGGAACGCGCACTTCGAGGTCTTCGATGGGTTCAAGGATGACCGGCTTGCAGTTCAGAAACACCTTGCGGAAGGCAATCGAACCCGCCATCTTGAAGGCGTTTTCCGACGAGTCCACCGTGTGGAAGCTGCCGTCGTAGCAGGTCACCTTGACGTCCACCACCGGATAGCCGCTGATGACGCCCTCCGTCAGCGCTGATTGCACGCCCTTGTCAACCGCGGGTATGAACTTGCCGGGGATCACACCGCCGACGATGGCGTCCACGAATTCGTAGCCGCCGCCGCGCGGCAGCGGTTCCAGGCGCAGCCAGCAGTCGCCGTACTGCCCCCGCCCGCCGGTCTGCTTCTTAAACTTGCCCTGCCCTTCCGACGAAGTGCGCAGAGCTTCCCGATAGGGGATGTGAGGCGCTTCCTTATCGACTTCAACGTTGAAACGGTCGCGCAGCCGCTCGATGATGATGTCGAGATGCAGCTCACCCTGACCCGCTAACAACAACTGTTGAAGTTCGGGGTCATATTTAAACTCGAACGAGGGATCTTCCTCGCCAAGGATATGCAGGGCATTGGAAATCTTCTCTTCGTCGCCCTTGTTGCGGGGAACGATGGCGACCCGAGCCACCGTGCCGGGGAATTTGATGCCGGGCAGAATCAAACCGTCTTTTGCCGGCGACAAGGTATTTCCGGTATGGGTGTCCTTCAGCTTGACCAGCGCGCCCATGTCGCCGGCGATGACGTTGTCGGCGGACGCGCGCACCTTGCCAGAGACCGTGAAAATCTGCCCTATTTTCTCGTTCTGACCGACGCTGGTGTTGCGCAGGTCGCTGCCGGATTTAAGGGTGCCGGAATACACACGGAAGAAGGACAGGTCGCCGACGTGCTTGTCGGAAACGGTCTTGAAGACGAAGACTGCCACGGGTCCTTCGGGGTCGCAGGACAGGTCGATGGAGTCGCTGCCGTCTTCCTTGGCAGCGGTAACTGCCTTTAGCTGACTGGGAGCCGGCGCGGCGTTGACCAGAAAATCGACCAGCAGACTGGTGCCCGCCTGCCGCTTGGCGCAGCCGCAAAGCAATGGATAGATGGAGCCGGCTTGGAAACCACGGCACAAGCCTTCGATAAAGTCATCCTGACTAAGCCCGTCGTTCTCGAAATACTTCTCCATCAATTCGTCGTCGGTCTCGGCGACGGCCTCCACCAGAACGTTTTTCATCTCTTCAGCACGGGTTTTGAGTTCCGCGGGGATGTCGGCGCGGTTTTTCTCACCGCCGTCGGGATTGTAGGTAACGAGCTTCATTGTCACCAGATCGACGATCTGGTTGAATTTATCGCTGCCGGGATTGACGGGGAACTGCAGCGGCGCCACGGCTCCGAAGCGCTCCTTGGCAGCCGCGACGACGCGGTCGAAATCGACGTGCTCGCGGTCGAGATGGTTCACAAAGAAGAAGCGCGGCAGTTTATGTTCCTCCGCGAAGCCCCAGACGAGTTCGGTGCCGACCTCCACGCCGGACGCCGCGTGCAGCAAAACGGCGACGCTGTCAGCGACCCGAACCGCGCTCTTCACCTCGCCCGAAAAATCCGTGAAGCCAGGCGTGTCCAGCAGGTTGAGCTTGACGCCTTTATGATAGCCCACCAGTAAAGTGGTGGAGATTGACATCTGACGCGAAATCTCGTCGGCTTTGTAGTCGCTGACGGTGTTGCCTTCCTCGACGGAGCCCATGCGGGTTATCACGCCCAGACGGTGCATGAGAGATTCGCACAAGGTCGTTTTACCGGTGCTCTGGTGCCCGCCAGAGCCACATTTCTCACCTTCTCGGGGGTGATTTCCTTCATCTAAAGACCTCGGTTAGGTTTCCACAATTTCTCAACTTAAGATGATATTAAACACCAATCGCAAAGTCAATATTAAACCAAGATTAAAGGCAGGGGCTGCGCTTT
>CAZCEM010000442.1:0-2726 GCA_964497555.1 uncultured bacterium | reverse complement strand
CGCCTTCCCCAATCCCTTCAACGACGCTGTAACCGTTGAGTACTCGCTGCCCTACGCTGCGTTGGTATCCCTTGATGTGTTTGACATGGCCGGACGGTGGGTCGCCAATCTGCGGCAGGGACGAGATTTGCCCGGAAGGCACACGTTGAACTGGCAGCCGCAGGACGCGCCGGCAGGCATCTATCTGGTGCGGATGGAGAGCCCCGGCAAAACCGCGCTGCGAAAGGTTGTCTATATGCCATAGATGTATTGAAAGGCGACGCTGTCATACATATCATCATTCCAGCGAAAGCTGGAATCCAGCATTAGGAAGGGATTTCTGGATTCCTGCTTCCGCAGGAATGATGACCAACCTAACCTGCCAATACACATAGACGTTAACTCGGATGTCCTTGAGTCAGTTGTTTGTTTAATCGAGGGCGCGATTCACCGCGCCCTCGATTGTGTTTTGGACGGTTATTTCGTTTTATTGAACTTTAAGCTGCTAATCATCCAACCTCCTCCTCTGCGCATCAGATGCTCATCGCCCCCGGTTCTCTGAATGAAAAGGCGCTGCGCCTTATTGCCATCGTTGTCATAGGAGCGTTGACGCCGGCTCTGTCGGGTGCCCTGCGGGCTGCGGATTACTGGCTGGAAGCCTTGGGTCTCATTTGGGAAGAAGGCGACGACCTCTATGAAGCGGTATGCGATGAAGATACCCAACCCCTAAAGGCTGAAGAAGCCGACCGATTTCAACTGTTAACCCTGCCCGGCTTCCATCCCGCTGACGCCGACCGCGTGCTCAACCGCAGTCACTCTTCCCCTTCCCCGAATGCGCCTTTCCCCGACGAACCTCGAGCCCATCTGCTGCGCCTGCTGCCGTCGGAATTGGAAATCTGCAGCCGTTCGGTCACGGGACGGAAATACGGCTCCCAAACAAATGCTGATGTCGCTCGCTATGGTGGTGATCCGCTAAACTACACGGAACGTTTCACCGCGCGAAGCCGGGAGTGCCAATTTGGCGCGACGGTTGACCGCGACGCGGGAGAGCCGCGCTGGGATGATTTAACGCGGTTTTACGCGCGCTGGGAGCGGGGACGGTGGGCGGTGACGGCAGGGGATTTTCACGCCACCGTGGGCGCGGGGCTAGCGGTGTGGACGCAGCCTTCGCTGCGAAGTCGTTTAGACGTGTCCCACGCTTTCCGCCCGGCAAGGGAAGATATCCGCCTGGCGGGAGACGCCGTTGAGAACGCCGCTTTGCGGGGACTGGCGGCGCAGGGCGGCGCGGGAGGATTTGCCTTTGCCGCCTTCGGGGCGCGGACAATGCTGGACGCGGCCTTAACTGAAGACGGTCAGCTCGACCACCTCGTAACCACCGGTCTTCACCGCACCGCCAACGAAATCCGCCAGAGCAGCGCCGCGCGGGAAACGCTCGGCGGGATTGTGCTTCGTGGCTATATAGTCAATGACAGCGACCGGCAGATGGAAGCTCATCTCTGCAGCGTGGCGTCCGAGTATGCGCCAGTCTTTGACGCGGCGCCTGCCGACCGGGATCGGTTTCCGCTGCTGGGGCGGCGCTTTCTCAACGGCTCGGCGGGATTTGGCTACTGCGACCGAACCGCGGCTCTGTACAGCGAAGTCGGCTTTGACCGAGACGGGCGCAGCAGTTGGATGATCAGCGGCAGCCGCTCCTTTCCCGGCGAGCGCCCGGTCGATGTTGACGCGATGTTGTTCAACTTTCCGGTGGGCGTCCAGAATCCGCGCATGTCTGAGTTGCCGGAGGGCTACATCGACACCGGCTGCCGCGGCGGCGCGGTGCTGTTGTCAGGACGACGGTTGGCCGATTGGCTGCTCGAATGGAAGAGCCACTTGGAGATTGAATATCTACCTTGGCGCGGTTACACGCTGCCGGAGCCCTCGGCGCGCAGCCGCTATTCGTTGGAGTTTCGGTCGATGTTGAGCGAAGGGCTGGCGCTGGACACGCGCTACCGGCGGCGGTCATCGGTCACCGGTCACGGCGAGGAAGCCGCCACCGAACCTTACGACGATGAGAAGCTACGGTTGAAGCTCAATTTGGATGACCGAGCAGTCTGGCTGCCGAGGGCGTCGGGCTGGGTGGAGGGGACGTGCTATCGAGCCGAAGGAGAGGCGGTGGATTATGGCGTCACGGCGGGCGCTTCGGAGACACTGGCGTGGAGGCTGCCGCCTTCTGGCGGGTGGACGCTGGAGACCACATTCACGGTGGTGTGGTTCTCGACCGAAGGGAGCGCCAGGCTGTATCTTGGCGAAGCAGCGCTGCCGGGGCGGCTGCGGTCGGTGAGCCTGTCGGGGCAGGGCTGGCGGTGGTCCGCGGTAACGATGTTCCGTCAGGGCGCGTTGCTGCAGGCGGGCTTGCAGGTGGCGCAAACATATAAGCCCAAGGCACCGGGCGACGTGGAGGTGTGGCTGAGCGTGACGTATAAATGGCGGAAGGAGAATGAAGAATGAAGAATGGAAAATGCAGAATGAGGAATGTTGGATTAGACTTTAAGTCAAATTAGACCCGTATTCGCTTCTTTAAATTTTTCATCATGCGTTTTCAATTTTGCATTTTATACCAATTCGCTTTTATAGATTCATTAATAATTAGGGTCTGATGAAAAACTCCCGATTTTTTGCTGTTTGCTGCTGTTTTTTGGTTTGAACTCCTCCTCGCTGTCATTTCCCAGAAAATAGCCCCCCTCCTACCGCGTAGGTCGGGCTTCCAG
>CAZCEM010000441.1:0-2734 GCA_964497555.1 uncultured bacterium | reverse complement strand
TTCGATCTCATAACCGCATCCTTTCCATCCGCTTCGACCTGGATCCTCCCGACGCAGCGATCATGGAGGACGCCGCACTCTCCTCCTCCTTCACCCTTTCTTCCCCCTATCCCAACCCCTTCAACAGCGCGGCGCGGCTGGATTACACCCTGCCCACAGCGGGGAGGGTGAGTTTGAGGCTGTATGATTTGGCGGGAAGGGTGGTGATGGACCTGGTGGACAAGGTGGACACCGGTGGACGGCATTCGGTTATGCTGGATGGGGCAAGTCTGGCGGCGGGGGTGTACGTCGTGGTGCTGAAGGGAGAGGGATGTCTGAGAAAGGAAAAATTGCTGCTTATCAGATGATATTCACCGCCCGCCCGCCAGCAGATTCATCCCGGCTTTATCCACCCTCATCCAACGCCTTCTGTCGCTCCAACTCCCGCCGGACGCGCTGCAGTTTTTCTTTGTCGCGCTGGTGCCCTTCGTGGGTGCTGTTGAAGAAATGCGAACCGTCGCCCTTCGCCACAAAGTAGATGTAGTCGGTGTCAGCGGGATGCACTGCCGCTTCGAGCGCTCGTTGACCCGGACTTCCGATGGGGCCGGGCGGCAATCCCCGATTCAGATAAGTATTGTAAGGGCTGTCGATGTCCAAGTCTTTCAGGAACAACCTTCGCGGCCCATCGGGGATGATGTACTGTATAGTTGGGTCGGCGTCCAAGGCGATGCAGCGCTTCAGGCGGTTGTGATAGACCGACGACACCAGCGGCGCTTCCTCCCAAATCATAACCTCGCCCTGAATAATGGAAGCCAGCGTCACCGCCTTATGGACGGTCAAGCCATGGGACCCTGCGGCGGCATCCAATGTGTCGTTGAAGACCGCTTGAAACTGAGCCACCATGCGGGCGATGATATCTTCCTCGCGGGAATTCTGATAAAAGTTGTAGGTTTCAGGGAACAGATAGCCTTCCAACCGTCCGGCGTCGATGCCCAGCGACGCTGCAAAAAAGCTGTCCTCACATAACTCCACAAACCTCGTCGAATCCCCTCCAATCCGGCTGCACACTATCCCCGCGACTTGACGCATGGTCAAACCTTCGGGGATGGTGACGTTCACCGCCCTCACGCGCGCTCTGGTCAAATGACGCAGCAGTTGCAGGTTGGACAGACCTGACGGCAGGCTGAACGCGCCTGGTTGAAGTCGTCTCTCCGCTTTCAGAATCCTCGCAGCGAGCGCGAATCGGCGGACATCGTCAATAAGTCCGGCATCGGACAACTTCCTCGCCACCTGGTTAAGCGTCATGCCTTTCTTGACTATTATCGTCGTCACGCTGCGGTCTCCCGACGGATTGGGGGCGCAGTACAGCCAGTAAGCTCCCGCTGCCGCGGCCAGCAGCAGCGTCAACGCCAATCCTCCCCCCCTTAGCCAGTGTCTGGTTTTTACAGTCAACTTACTTCCGGTTAAGCTGTTCATAGACCGCGTTGATCCGACGCTGGAAGGCGGTGTCGGGGGGGACGCCGTCGGAAGGGACAGCTTCCCACTCGAACCGGCTGATTGTCCGCCCGTCCTTCGTCCAGAGGTCGAGAGCCAGCACAAAAGCCCCGAAGTCGTCGGGGTGAGCGGTGATGAGATGGTTGACGGTGAACACCTCCGGCTCCAGGTAACCGCCTCCGCCAAAGATGGCTACGTCCAGGTTGGTCAAGTCCGCGCCGCAGACGTCCAGCTCCTGCACCGGTCCGAGGAAGTCGTCCATATCCCGAAGGTTGCGGATGTTGACCGTCAAACCCTCGGCTTCGAAGGCTTTCGGCCAGGGATCGGTTTCGCGCTGGGGGCCGCAATGATAGAAGCGGCTGAGGCTGTCCACTAGATTATCCTTGACATCCTCTCGCTCGAACCAAGCGGTTTGAACGTGAAAAACAATGGCGGGACACATCTGAAGGACAGATCCGAGGCCGGTGTAGTAATTATATCGCTGCAATAGCGCCTCGGTGGAAGATGAATCGCGAAAAATGCAGCCGAAGGGCCATTTATTTGAGCCTTTTTTTAAAATGTCCTTAATTGTCATGCGATTATTCATTTCTTTGTACAATGGGATCTTGGCTGGATTGTCTGAGCGGCAGATTTCATTAAAAAATATCTGATGAAAGTCCACAAGGTAACAACAGATAAAATTGTAAGGCATTAAACAAATCAATTCACCAAGCAGAACCGCCTCCAGGGGTTCCTCCCCGTCCCGCGTCAATCGTCCGCAGTCCAAGACGGTGGTCTGGGCGGGAGATTCACTGCGCAGTTGCTGGATGATAGTCTGCCGCCGCGCCAGCCCCCCCGGCTGACCGTTGGGGCAGTGGCATTCCTTGACGGCGCCCTTCAGTCCGCCGGTGATGATAAGGCGGTGGAAGGTTTCGTCAGCGCGGATGATACCGCAGCTAAAGAGGATTAAGAGCGCCAGCAACTCTAAAAGCAATGGGTTATGGGCTGTTTTCCGAAGCAGAGTTCGTATTATCTCCTTTGAGGGTGGACGCTTCGAGGTTGTTACAGACGAAATGGACGGCAGGGACGATAAAGACAGAGCCGTATGCCACTGTGGTCGTGCGCTCGCATAGGTCGGGAATGCGACCCGATCCGAGCGGACTGAAAGAGTCTGTCGGATAATTCCGACAAAGCTCGAACAACGCTCCGAACGTTTAATTCCGATAGAGCTCGAATAACGCTCCGAACGTTGTCATTTCCCAGAAAATAGGTTCTCCGCGTA
>CAZCEM010000440.1:0-2735 GCA_964497555.1 uncultured bacterium | reverse complement strand
AAAGAAAATGCACCCCTTAATAGTAATAATAGGCTAATGCTTCTGTTACTGGTTGCTGGTTATCGGTTATCTCCCTCCCCCGGCACCACCCTCCCCGCCAGTCCGGACGCTTTCTTCAAGCGGGACAGAAACTCCTCCGCCTCTTGACGGTCCACAAAACGACCAACCTGTACTACCGTCAAATCCAGATTCTCGACGCGCTTAGTGAGATAGCGCACTTCACCCCAGCTTTGGGCTTGCTCCCCAACCTCGCGGGCGCCGGCGGGATTACGGAAGGCGCCCAACTGGATTGTCCAATAAGGCCTCGGCTCCTCCTTGTGGGGACTTTGTGAAATCGGAATAGGTTGTTGAGCCACTTCCTTCAAATCGCCGGCATGAGAATAATCCGGCGCGATGTTTAAAGCGGGATGTCCCGGATAGCGCCGCGAAAGGATGTCGAGGAACCGCTGCGCCATATCCTTCTCGCCCTTCGCCCAATGCTGCTGCCACAGTCGCTGCAACGCCCAGGGTCGGAAGGCTGAATCTTGATACAGCGCCACCACCTGGTCGTAATGATAGCGGGCTTTCTCGCCGTCCCGCTCGAACAACCCCCGCAGGAACTTACCCGCGCCGCTGTTTTCAGGCGTTTTCACCGCCTCGGTCCGCAAGGCATCCAGATTCCCTGCCCGAAACAGCGCCAGCAAGGCTTCTTCATCCGACGGAGGGCTGGATTGCGCATAAGCCGGCGACATCCACAACAACAGCCCCGCCCCTAAACCTAAGATCAAACAACGTATTGTCGCCCACTTTTTTCGGCTGCTATTTCTCAGCATCGGGATTATCCACCTGAGCCGGATTCGCCTCGCGCAGCTGCCGGCATTCAGCGTTCAGGTCGCGGATTTCGCGCTTGAGTTTGGACAACTGCGTGCTGTGCCGCAGTTGATGATAAATGCCCACGATTAAAAACAATATAAATCCCGCGGCAAAGGAGAAGAACACAACATACGAGAGAGGTATCTCGGGCGACTGGTAGCCGAGCAGTTTAACTGAAGTCTCCTGTGTGTTCTGCAGGGCGAAAATGAGCAGCAGGATGATGACTGCCGCCACAAATATCCATCGTATGAGCCACATTGCCGCCTCCTACGTTCGGAAATCTCTTTAAGCCTTGTTTCCGTCGGCAAAGATGCCTAAACTTTCTAAATATAGGCGAAAAGCATGGAAAAAACAAGGCAACGGTCAGAAAGGTGAATCCCAACTTGACGAACGATAGATCAGACCTGAACTTTGTGAACATCCTCCTCAAGGAAACGCAGCGTTTCTGCCTGCGGCACCGTCTGCTTGAATCCGGCGCGCTGGTTATCGCGGCCGTGTCGGGCGGCGCGGATTCGCTGGCGCTGCTGGACATCCTCTGGCGCTGGCGGCAGGAGGGCGGCGGGTTCACACTCGCTGGAGCGCATTATAACCACCGACTTCGTCCGGAAGCCGATGCCGAGCAGGCGCTGGTCGAGGGAGTATTTCAGACCTACGGCATCCCCTATTTCGTCGAGACGGGCGATGTCAAGGGTCAAGCTCAGGCTGAACATCGCTCCCTGCATGACATGGGGCGGGAGATGCGCTACACGGCTCTTCTCCGCCGCGGGATGGCTCTGTTTAAACGCCTGCGGCTCCTACAAGACACCGAGACAGCGCCTCGGTTAGTTCTCGCCACCGCCCATCACCGAGACGACCAAGTGGAGACCGTGCTGTTGAATCTTTTTCAAGGCGCGGGGCTGGAGGGAATGGCGGGCATCAGACCCCGCCTAAAATGGCATTGTGGAGTAGAAGGTATAATCATCCGCCCGTTGTTGAGCCTTCGACGCGAGGATTTAGAGCGGTACTGCCGGATACAGGGCTTGAATTTCGCATCCGACCGGTCCAACTTCGACTTGTCCTATCCCCGCAATCGGATAAGACATCAATTAAAACCCGAAATTATCCGCCTGTTCGGTGAGAAGGCTTGGGATAATCTGGCGCGAATCGCTGAAGAGATGAACGAGGAGAACAACGAACGCAGCTTGGAACTGCAAACGGCTTACAAAGATACTTTGATACAGACTCTTAAAAAGGAGGTCGTCCTTGATTATATCCGATTTAGTTCGTACTTTAATATGATGAAGTATTATATATTGCGCAGAGCGGTTGAGCAGTTGACGGGAAAACATCCGCGCCTCGCCACCCGCCGGTTGCAATCAGCTCTCGATTTTTTATCGGAGGAAACGCCCGGAGTAATCGAACTGGGCGGCGTCGTCGATATAACCCGCAAAGGCGGGCGGTTATTTTTATTTTTACCTCTGGAGCCAATAAGCGCTGTCAAGGTCAGCATCCCTGGTGAAACGTCCTTGCCGCCGGAATGGGGCAGCCTGTCCATCAGATACATTGAGCCGGATACCGTAATAATCCCAGCTCCCGCCGGCAAGCTCTATGCAGATGCAGACGCCTTAGTGGGAGCGGAGCTGTGGCTGAAGCCAGCCCAGCCCGGCGACCGCATGGTGACCTTGGGGATGACCGGTCATCAACGCGTATTCCAAATCCTCAGCGAACATGGAATTCCCGAACATCGGCGGCATTATCCCCTGCTCTGGCTGGGAGATGAGATTATCGCCATCGCCGGGCTGAGGATCGCTGACCGAGTCAAGGTGACTCCAGCCACCAAACGGGTATGCGAGATTGTGTTTAAGAGTTCAAGCTTCTGCATGAACTCTAAACACATGTTAAGG
>CAZCEM010000439.1:0-2735 GCA_964497555.1 uncultured bacterium | reverse complement strand
GCCGCAGGGTGTGGACACCCTGCGGCGCGCTGATATGCTCCACCTTAATCGAGTCAACAGCTTTTAACTGGATTAAAGCATGTTACTTCACCAAAATCATGCTCACCGTCAAAGCCTGTCCTTCCGCTGACAGCCGGGCTTGATACACACCCGACGGCAGGGCCCCCGCGTCGAAACTCACCTGATGCCAACCCGATGCGAAGGATCCTGACACCAGATTCGCGGCTTCCCGTCCCGTTGGATCCAAAACTGTCAGATTAACTTGACCAGCAACCGGCAGGGCGAACCGCAGTGTAGTTACCGCATTAAATGGATTCGGGAAGTTCTGCTCCAGCCGCAATTCCCGCGGGATGATTCCTGTCTCATCAACAGCTTGAGGTGTGTGGCCGGTCAGCTTGACTTCCAGCGGATTCTGAAGGTTTAAGTCGTTGTGATAGACCAGCGCATAGTAGTTCTCCAAGTCGCGGTCTTGGGTCGGCATCCATAAAAAGCGGATGCTGTCAACGCTCTCCGGATTGATGATGATTGGAAACTGCCCCAAGGCTTCGATCTCAGCCCCCAACCCGCCGCTGAAGACCACACTGTCGATGATGCCGGCTCCTTCGCCGCTGTTGGCGATGGTCAGATAAGCTATGCCGGCGGCGCCAATATGAACCTCTCCGAAGGCGATAGCATTCTGACGGAACTCCAGCGCCGAGCATCGTCGCAGTACCCGCACCCGCGAGGCTAAGTTGAAATTCTCGTTCTCCTCCATGGGCAGCGAGGTGATAGTGGCGATCTCGCCGATGCCGGGCGAATACCAGCGGTAGGTGTGGGAGGCTTGCATCTCCTGCTCATATACCGGCACCTCGAATCGATGCCCGAAAAGAGTGGTAACGCCGGTGATGGCAAATGATCCGCCCAGATGAGTGTGCTGACGCAGCGCCGGCACCGTGCCGCCGGTGTAGCGAGCGGTGCCCCAGGCATCCATTCGTGCGAATCCCCCCAATTCAACTGTGAGGTAAACCGAATCCAGAGCTGCGAAAATTTCCCCCCAGGCGCTGTCTGATTCCACGCCATAGACGATGCTGCGGGAGATGTCCCATTGTTCGCCTATCTCCATCGGCATCGGGGAAATCAGTGGTGGATTATCCGAGAAGTCGAGCGGTATCTGGATGTCGCCTCGACCAGCTTGGATACCGAGAAGATACCAGCCGGAATCGGCAAGAGCTTCGTACTGGAGAATGTTCCCGTTGCCTATTTGAAACACACCGCCCGATGTGTTTTGCACCCGGTTGGCAAGGGGAAACTGCTCGATGTTCGGCGCGTCTTCCGGATTGAGCAGGGAGTCGGTCTCCAGGGTGTCGAAGATGTAATCCAGAAAGTCCCAGTGCCGGTTGGCGCCAGCCTCACCCAAATCGACTTCAAGGCCTTGAGAACTGGTGTCAACATAAAACGTGAACAGCGTGCCGGCTTCGTTGGGAATATCATCGCGATGCAGGATGACCTGCGCCTGAACTGTAACGGATGTGATGACCGCGGATAAAGCCATCAGGACTAAGACTGAAAATCGATTAAACATCTCGACTCCAATCAGAACGAAAGGTGGAAGAATGAGAATTGCCTCGACTATTATGTCGAGAAAGTTACTATATTATAATATTCTTCCCAGCCGATGTCAACCAAATATTAACGACGACATAACTGGAAGATCATCAATGATAGAGCTTTTAAATCCCCAACACTCCCCTTAATACATCGTAGTACCACTAAAAAGACCTCGTTCTTCAAGTTAACAGGATGTATCGCAACAAGTTCGAAGTTCAAAGGAGACATCATGGAAACAAAAATGCCCCTCATAGGCGACCCGTTCCCGGAGATGACGGTGCAGACCACCCACGGTCCGCGCTCTCTCCCCGGCGATTTCAAGGGCAAGTGGTTCATCCTCTTCAGCCACCCGGCGGACTTCACGCCCGTCTGCACCACCGAATTCTACGCCTTCCAGAAACGCTGCCCCCGCCTGCGGCAGCTTAACTGCGAACTTATCGGGCTGAGCCTCGACCAAGTGTTCTCCCACATCAAATGGGACGAGTGGATAAAGGACAATCTGGGCGTCCAGATAGAATTTCCCATCATCGCCGACACCGGCAAGGTGTCCAACACCCTGGGCCTGATTCACCCCAACAAGGGCAGCAACACCGTGCGGGCCGTGTTCTTCATCGATCCGCGGGGGATTATCCGCGCCATCCTGTACTACCCACAGGAACTGGGTCGCAACATGGATGAAATCGTCCGCATGGTCGAGGCGTTTCAAGTCAACGACAAGTACGGCGTGGCAATGCCCGCCAATTGGCCCAACAACGAACTCATCCGCGACCGGGTCATCATCCCGCCCGCGACTGACGTTAAGACCGCGCAGGAGCGAAAAGCCAAGTTCGACTGCTACGACTGGTGGTTCTGCCACAAGGAACGGCCGAAGGATTAATCTCGAACCGGTCCGAAGAACTTAAACGGCGAAAGGAAGGTCGGGTCTTTCGCCGTTTCTTAGGCAACTCAATCTGGAAAGGGAGAAGGTCCATCCCAGACAAAACAGATTATCTGACAAATTACTCCGTGAAAATGTACCGCTAAGTTTTATATCTATTTTTTTTAAATAATCCTTGATTTTATCGACGGCTTATCTTATATTAAAAAGTATATCCCTTTGAAAATAGCCCCTGAACGCGTAGGTCGGGCTTCCAGCCCGACTGCAGGGG
>CAZCEM010000438.1:0-2736 GCA_964497555.1 uncultured bacterium | reverse complement strand
ATTTAAAAGACCTTATGGTGAATATAGACAGCTATCCCGGACTGCTGGCTTCGTCTGCCTTTTACTTGTTCCTTGACGTTTTGTTCTTTCTGTGCATGATACCCTCAGTCGTGTCCGGAATTCTGTATTTTAGCGGCGGCAAACGTAAAGGTATGTCATGAGAAGCCGCGGGGCCGCGCCTCTGCAGCATCTTCCCAAACTGCTTGGAACCCTCGGTCCGGTAGGTTATCTCCCCTGGGCCCCGGGCACCTGGGGCAGCGCGGCAGGAATTGTCATTTGGTGGTTCGCGCTGGCTTTCCAGCGCCCAATGGTGCAAGCATTTATTATCCTTTTCGTCTCCCTTCTGGCGGTCTGGTGTTCAGGCTATACCGCGCGCTGCCTTAACAAGTCCGACCCTAAGCCGGTGGTCATCGACGAGGTGGTGGGGCAATGGACGGCGCTGATGTTCGTTCCGCGTCAGGTTTTGTGGGTCGCTGCTGCCTTTCTGCTGTTTCGCATGTTTGACATTGTCAAGCCTTTTCCCATCAACCGCAGCCAGCGGCTGCCCGGCGGCTGGGGGATTGTTATAGACGATCTGCTGGCAGGTCTCGCTGTTATGAGCCTGATGTTGATATTTCTCCGGATTTGGGCGTGAAAGAGCTTCAGATAGAATTGATCGCGGTCGGCGATGAAATACTCATCGGCCACACCCTCGACACCAACTCTCACTGGATAGCCAACCTGCTGTCGGAAGCGGGACTGCGCATCCGCTGGATGTCCGCGGTCGGCGACGACGCCAACGACATGCGTCACCTCCTCCGGCACGCTTGGAACCGCGCTGACGTAGTGCTGATAACCGGAGGGCTGGGCCCCACTCCCGACGACATCACCCGCCCCACCTTGGCGCGTTTTTTCGATGATGAACTAATCGAGCGCTTGGATTTGCGGGCGCTCATCCACGACCGCTTCGAAGCCAGAGGGCTGCCCCTGCCCTACGGCTGTGAAATCATGGCGCAGTTCCCCAGCCGCGCTCAGCCGATTCTAAACCGGGAAGGCAGCGCACCGGGGATTCACTATTCCGAAGAGGGACGGGAACTGTTCTCCATGCCGGGCGTGCCCTCCGAGATGCGCGAGATGATGACGGAATACGTTCTGCCTCGTCTTCGTCAGCGCGCTCAGGGCGTGTATTGTTTTCATCTGCTGAAGACCATCGGCATCTGGGAGTCGCAGCTCTATCAAATTATTGGTGAGACCGAAGCCCTGGCTCCAGTTCAGCTTGCCTACCTGCCCAGCATCGACCACGGCGTAACCCTGCGGCTGTCGCTGGCGGGAACCGACGAAGCGGCTGTGAAGGACGAGCTAAACCGTAAGGTTAACTTGTTACGGCACAAAATCGCACCTCACGTCTTCTGCGAGGACACCCGCTCGATTGATGAGGTGCTGTTGCAGATGCTACGGGAGCGGGGCGAGCGGCTGGCAGCGGCTGAGTCCTGCACCGGCGGGCTGCTCTGCCACCGCCTGGTGTCGATTCCGGGCAGTTCCGACGTGCTGGACCGCGGCTTTGTAACTTATTCCAATCAGTCCAAAATCGACTTGTTGGGCGTTCGCGCTGAAACGCTGGCTCGCTGGGGCGCGGTCAGCGAGGAGACCGCCGCAGAGATGGCGGAGGGGGCTCGACGGGCTGCCGGCGTTGAGCACGCTCTCAGCGTTACCGGCATCGCCGGTCCGAGCGGCGGGACGGCGGAAAAGCCAGTGGGGCTGGTCTATGTGGGTTACAGCGGACCGGGGGGCGCGGTCGTTGAAAGCCGTCGTTTCAGCGGCAGCCGCGACGCCAACCGCCGCCGGTCGGCGGCAGCGGCGCTAACGTTACTTTGGAGACAAATCAAGGATTTGAGCGCATGATACGAACCTTCATCGCCATCGACGTTCCAAACACTGTAAAAACCGCCGTCACCGCAGTTCAGAACGACCTCCGACGGATGTTTCCCCGCGACTCGGTCCGATGGACGCGTTCGGAAGGCATCCACCTGACGTTGAAATTCCTGGGCGACGTGCCGGAAGCCGAAATACCCCGCGTAATTGAGGCTGTCAAAGACGCTGCGGTGGAGGTCTCATGCTTCGAACTTGTCACCACAATCACCGGCGGCTTTCCTAACCTCAGGCGTCCGCGGGTGTTGTGGTGGGGCATCGAAGGCGGAGGGGAGCTGCTCGAGTTGCAGAAACGGCTGGACGGGCGGATGAAGGCGCTGGGTTTCGAGCCCGAGGAGAAGACCTTTCATCCGCATCTGACGGTGGGGCGGGTCAACGAGTTTTCACGAGAGTCAGGGCTGGCAGCCCGCTTCGGCGAGCTGAAGTTGGAGGCGATTCGGTGGCGCGCCGAAGAGGTCAACGTCATGTCCAGCGTGCTGAGACCGACCGGAGCGGAATATACGGCGCTGGGTAGGTTGAAGCTAGGCGCAGGTTAATAGATTTGACAGAGGCTTGTCCATACTGTCCCTGCTGTCCATAACATTATCGCATTCTGAAGTTTCGCGCTGTCAATCCCGCGAAAGCTGGAATCCACGAAGGCGCATCATTCCAGCGAAAGCGGGAATCCACGAAGGCGCATCATTCCAGCGAAAGCGGGAATCCAACTTTCAAACTTTCAAACTTTCAAACTTTCAAACTTCTTAAGGTGCATCATTCCCGCGAAAGCTGGAATACAGCCCCCAATCCCTCTGGATTCCAGCTTTCGCTGGAATGATGCGTCTTCGACGC